>JAQYWO010000172.1 GCA_029379215.1 Rhizonema sp. PD37 | reverse complement strand
GAGAAATAGCACTCGATTCTCAATATCTTTGGCTTATTGATAATAAAAGCCAGAGGATTGTTTTCGCTGATACTTTTATGAGATATGCATTTGAGGTCATTTTCTTACATCGAAATCAGGTGAATAAGTAGCTATTACTACCCAGTTATCAGCGGGAGCAGATTACCGCGCAGATGGCAATGGTGATAACATCATTCCCGATAATGTTATCAGTTCAGATCGATTTTTGATAGCCGGGTCATGAGTTTAAGCCTAATACCTCTACCTCTCCATGTTTTGCTTTTACTAACTCATGGGATACTCCCGCATCGCCATATCAATCGCCACAAGGTCATACGGCGGGTCAAATGTTCGCCTGTCTTTAATTGGGCTCAACACTGCTAAAACCCCCATCTTGGTCGGCAAGTCTTTGACTGGAGTATTGATACATATTCCAGTCACGCACGCCCAGTCATACCATTGCTGCTGCTCAGGCGTCAAAGTATGCGGATCTCGCTTTTCAGGTTCAATCTTTTTGACTAACCAACCTTCCTCCAAACACTTAACAAAATACCCTTCACGGTTAGTGACTTTACCTTCTTTAGCTTTTAGGTCAACATAGGAAATCGCTTCTACAAACTTCTCCGAATACGCCGTCCACAACTTCTCTGCCTTTGCTGGGACTAAATAAATGTCAGCATTTTTCAGAAGAAGCATGATTTCTGTCGGGAATGTTGCAGCTGTACCAGAAGGTGAAGTTTTTGGGGCAGAAGCTTCTCTCCCCAAAACTTCGCCCTCAGATACAGTAATCCGGATAAGATTCAGTAACCGACTTCCGACATTTGCTAGCACCTCTAAAATGAGTAACGGAACTTTACTGAAGGCGATCGCACGCCCCACGACTTTCTGCGCCGTCAACCCCTCCGAATCCATCTGTCTTTGTATCTCTACCCCAGTGTCCTGGTCATAAATCGGAGGAATTTGACAATAGCGAGTTGCATCGGGGTGACTTCTCCAAATTGAGGGGGTATCCAAAATAGGGACACTAACATCTTGTTGTTTATTTAAGAATTTATTAACAACAACAACGTTTAAGTCCGTTTCCGGGTCGTCCGTCTCATGGACTACCCTATCACCATCATCAGTATTTTGTGTTAAAGGAAACTCAATCACTTTTTTTGTACGGATGTCCGCAATACGGACTGGTTCGGGCTTCCACTCTTCTACTGGTTTGAAGAAATATTCGCTGCTGGTTCCTGGGCGATCACTCTTTTCTAAAATGTTTTGTGAGACTGCAATGGATAGTCCCTTGAGAATAGTTTTCCTGTCACAACCCGTTCTTTTGGCAACATGATCAGCTGACTCGGTAAACTTTCCCCCTGAAAGCGTGCGGTACAAAACTTGGTTGATGGTAAACGACTCAACTAGTGTTGGTTTAGATTCAATTACCCGACAAAGCCTGTAGAGTGCTACATCTTTTAATTCTGGTGGTAAGCTTTGAATCCACTCTAAGGAGACTTGTTGAGCATTTACAAAATCAAGTTCAAATATGGGTTTTTCCCATAAGGCATCTGTTCCCGCGCTATGTGCAAAGGAATCTGACATGATTTGATTCATATAATTACAGCTGCATCTTCACAAAATGCGTTGCAATCAACGCACTTTGAGAGAAAAAGTGCGATAGTCATGCCATAATTGTAATACATAGGCGTTGCAATGCAACGCCTATGACCAAATAAAATTTAACCCGCCAAGTCGTTTGACGAAGGCGGGTCTTCCTTTATGATTCGCAATATGCGATCACGTTGATGCCTGAGAGACTGGTTTTCTTCTCTCAGGCTGCTGATTTTTTTGTCAATGTCTCGATCAGAAGTTGATGTTCCTCTAGCTTTCTTTCGTGTAAAGTCACCAGTTCATACAGTTTTTCAACACTGTTGACTTCATTTAATCGACTGCCTCGATTTAAGAAATCGGCAACAATCTCATTGATTAGCTGTGATGGTTTAATTCCCCGGCTTTCGGCTATCTTCTCTACTTGCTCTTTAACTGTTGATGATGTCCGGAAGTTTATTTGAGTATCCATTTTCATAATGATCTGTATTGCGTTGCAATCTCCTGTCTAAATTATAGTTCTTCCCTATATACAAAGAAAATAATTGCGTTGCTAACTCCTGAAATGCGTCGCAATGCGTTACAATAGATTTAGGACAATGGGAAACACCCACTAGCCATACAAGACAGGAAGGTAAGCGCTAGCCGTGGAAAGTGAGCGCTTACCTTCTGCAAACCCTAATCAAAGGTTTTTTTCTATGCTACAACAACATTTTAGTATTGACGAGCAAACGATCGCCCAAGCCGAACTCAATGCCTACGTTGAAGCGCAAGCCCAAGAACTCGCCCCTGAAATTGAAATTGATTCAGTAATAGATCACGACTTCGGAACACTCTATCGCGTCTGGGACGGTCACTGTCTACTTGGTACCTATTACTATGCGCTTGACGGTAAATGGGTTGCTCAATCTAGTTACGATAGCAAACGCCCCAGATGCAACACACAAAGTGAAGCAGAACTACTGGTTATAGCCATGAGCGGACGATTAGTTGCCGACACGGCTCCTGAATTAAGAGAAGTTGAAGAACTTTTGGACAAGCCCTTTGATGAACTAACGCTTTGGGAATGGGAATACCTGAAGCAACACGCACAACCTGAGGAATTTCTAGCCGCGTAGCATTCAACGCACAGTAGACGAGAAAAAACTTCTTCACCCTAAACGCGATCGCTTCCTTCCACTCAATATAAAGATTCTTTTCCCAGACATCTCAATAGAGGAGAAGCGATCGCACTCACTATGCCTACTTAGTAAATGACTGATTTTTTACCAGTTATTTTGGTAAAACCGTGAAATACTGTAACTTATTATTACAATAATTCAATCCTCGGAAAAAATACTTTGTGACATACATTATGTCCAATTTATGCGGTACACAAGTCCTAGTCTTGTCTGGAAAGTTCCCTAGAGATTAAAGTTAAAAAAATTATATATCAAGGGCTTTATAACTTTATATTGTCCCATTTTGACATTATCCAGGCGGACACACTTAATCGGCAATCCTTTGTAATATTACCGAAGGTAGTATGCTTGATCTGTATCAAAAGCTAAAATACTAACTTTGTTATTTAAATAAAGATAAACATGTCCCAAACTTTCAAACAAGGATACGCTGTTATTGCAGGAGTAGGCGCTGACTTGCCTGTCACAATTGATGATGCTAATGCTATTGCGAATCTACTATGCGATTCGTTTCGTTGTAGCTACCCTACAGAGCAAGTACGTTTGTTAACTGGTGAAAAAGCAAGCGCTACAAGTATCTTATCTGCTTTAAGTTGGTTGGCTACTGTGACTGAGAAAGATGATACAGCCATTGTTTACTTTTCGGGCCACGGAATGGAAGCACCAGATTATTATTTAATGCCTTATGGTTACAATCTGGAAAACTTGCAGGATACAGCGATTCTTGGGTCAATATTCACCGAACATTTGCAAGCTATTCAGGCAAAGAAATTACTGGTACTCCTTGATTGCTGTCATGCTGGTGGACAAGCTGAAATAAAGGGAGCAACCAAATCTCCTTTGCCACCGTCTGTGATCGCACAGTTAGGAAATAGTAGTGGTCGAGTTATACTGGCCTCGTCACGCAAAGATGAAGTTTCTTGGACTGGAAAGCCAAACAGTGTATTTACAGGAGCATTGTTAGAGGCGATGGCTGGCTATGGAGCATTTGAAGAAGATGGTTATGCCCGTGTGTTAGATTTAGCAATGTGGGTAGGGCGCAAAGTTCCAGAACGCACTAAAGATAAGCAGCACCCCATTATTAAGGTTAGCAATTTAGAAGATAACTTTGCTTTAGCCTGGTATGCTGCTGGTGAAAAAAAACCCTATCCACTACCAAGTTCCATAGGTAATATTCCCTCAATTTCATCAGGTTTGGACACAGCACAAGTGACTACCTGGAAACAAATGTTGAGTAACTATCGTAAAAATCTTCAACTTATTGATGCGCGAATGAGTGAGTATATTGATTTTACAGCTATTCCCCTTCAACTAGAGAATAATCGACGATTGACAGAAAATAAAATTGGAGATCTGGAACAGAAATTAGGAATAAAAATTTAAACACTATGCTGAAGTAATGAGTCAAGAAGAAATTCAATCTATTCAAAAACAAATTGCCGAAACTGAAAAGAATCTACGTCTAATAAAAGAAAGAATATCTGAGTATGTTGATGATACGACTATTCCACTTGATTTAAAAAAGATGGAAGCTTCTGTGGAACAAAAATTAGATAAACTGAAAGAAACTTTATCTAATTTTGAATATGAACAAGAGTTCCTTGTTAATGCAATGACAAATGTTACATTTGTGGAGTTAGATATAGTTACAAGAGGAATTCTATTGATGCCTATACCTACTGACGATGATTACAATGTTCTTTCAGTAAGAACAAAAATCTCCAAAAATGAAATTACTGGAAAGTCTCACATCAGACTAATGACAGGGGTAATCCAAGCTAAAATGGTAGGGAGTTTTGTTGAGAATATGGTTCATGTTATTCCTGATTTCCCAGAGAAACTTAAAGCAGGATTTCTGAGTAAGTACCAAAAACTTCAGTTAAAAGGATTAAAAGGAAATGCCTTATTAGATGCCTTACATGAGTTTTCTTGTGATCATAGCCCAGACAATGACTTACGAGCGGCTGGTTTAGCAGTGCTTTACTATCTCTTTGAGAAATGCGAGGTATTCGAGCGATGATTCTTCCTACGAAACATATTTCAATTCGCCACTCCCTGTTAGGAGTGGGTGCTACAATACTAGAATATTTGTACAATCCTAGAACAGTCTCATCGCTTTGGAGTGCTGTTTATACTATGCCGGAAGTTGCTACATTTGAACGTTTTGTTTTGACTCTTGATTTACTATACACTATAGGAGCCATTGAAATGCATGGAGGACTTCTCCGCAGGTGTCATCAATGATTCATGCTGTTCATTGTAATCATTCCTCATTCAAAACTGTTAATTTTAGACCAGGTTTTAACGTAATCTTAGCAGATCGTACAGAGGCCTCTGGAAGTAAAGACTCACGTAATGGTTTGGGTAAATCAACTCTAATAGAAATTATCCATTTTTGTTTAGGAGCTAAATTACAACCATCTAAAGGACTCGGTTCTAGAAATTTAAGAGGTTGGGCTTTTAGCTTAGAATTAACACTTAAAAATAAATTATTTAAAGTTACTAGAAGTCCTGATAATCAGTCAGAAATAATAATTGAGGGAGATACAACTAATTGGCCTATCCAGCCAAAAGAAAAAGAAGGACAAAAGATTTTTAACCTTAAAGATTGGACTACTGTTCTGGGAAATTTAATGTTTGGTTTATCTCTACCAACTAATAATGAAGACAAGAAATTTCAACCTACTTTTAGAAGTCTAATTTCTTATTTTATACGACGTGGGCGAGATGCATTTTCTACTCCATTTGAACATTTCAGAAAGCAGCTTGAATGGGATAAGCAAGTTAATAATGCTTTTTTATTAGGTCTTGCGTGGGAAGATGCAAGAGACTTGCAACTTATAAAAGATAGACAAAAATTACTAGAAAATTTTAATAAACTCAAAAAAGATACTGAATCTGGAGTTGCAATTAAAATATTTGGATCTCTTGGCGAACTTAAAGCTTTAAAAATTCAAATTGAGTCACAATTACGTGAAAGAAAAGAAACTTTAAGTAATTTTCGGGTAGCTCTTCAATATTATGAATTAGAGCATAACGCTAATCGTTTTACGGTAGAAATTCATGAAGCAACTAATAAAAATATTGTAGAACAAAAGCTACTTGAATTTTATCAATCTAGCTTGGAATCAGAAAATGAGCCATCATCGGACAATGTTGCCATTATATATGAGAATGCTGGGGTTGAACTACCAGATTTGGTAATTAGAAGACTTGAAGAAGTAGAAATATTTCATCGTAGAGTTATAGAAAATCGTCGTGAGTTTTTAGAAGCTGAAATTAAACGTCTTAAAAGCGCTATCTCATCTAGGGAACATCTCATTAAGGAAAAAACGGAAGAGCGAGCTTTTATATTGGAAGTGCTACAAACGCATGGTGCTTTAGAAGAATATACAATGCTACAAGAAATGTATCTTGACACTGTAGCTGACCTTAATGAAATTAGTAAACGCATAGAAGAGTTAAAGAAATTTGAGGAAGCAAAAAGCAGTTTGAAAATTGAAAAAGAACGTTTACTACAACGTGCACGTCGTGATCGTGAGGAGCGTAGTGAGCAAGCAGGACGTGCCATTGATTTATTTAATTATAACTCTCGATTTCTTTATAACACCCCAGGAACGCTTATTCTTGATGTAGGTCCCAATGGTTTTCAATTCAAGGTAGATATTAAACGTGATGGTAGTGAAGGGATAGGTAATATGAAGATATTCTGTTATGACTTAATGTTGGCACAACTTTGGTCAGAAAAAGATCCTTCGCCGCATATACTTATTCATGACAGTACCATTTTTGATGGAGTAGATGAAAGGCAAGTAGCACTTGCTCTTCAGTTAGCTGATATAGAGTCAAGGAGACGTGGCTTTCAGTATATTTGTACTTTCAACTCAGATATGGTTCCGCACTCAGAGTTGCCGCTTGATTTTAATTTTGACTCCTTTGTCAGACTTACGCTTACAGACGAAAGCGATGAGGGAGGATTATTAGGTATTCGCTTTTAAGGGTGCGCGCAGAATTCGGAAAAAATTGTACGCTGAGGCTTTAGTGTCAATCTAGGGTACACCCTAAATTAACAAATATCAAAGCTGGTTTCATATGTTGATTTAGGGTTGATTTAGGGTTGATTTTTGAATTAACGGGACTTAAACATTTTCGATGAAGAAATAAGCCTCAAAACCTTACAGGGCAAGGTAAATACACCAAATGCCTAAAAATGCCTGAAACCCAGATATATCGCTAAATCAGGTTAAACGATGTCAAAGTCTATATGTATATACTTTTGAGGATGTTTTTTGACTATTTTTTGTCTAAGTCACAATAAGCGTGAAGTTGGGATATATTGGCGTAGATCCTTGGGATTAGCTTGCACGAACCACTGTGCTTCGACGCTAGAGCATATGCTCTATTTTTCCACCTTAATAACTTCTCACAAATCCCAATCAAGCGTAAAACCTTCCTCACCATCAACAGATTGAACTTGAGGCTTATCTGGGATAGGAGTTGACTCAACCACAGCCGACGCCCTCGGTTGTGCGGGGGAAGTCTTAGGATCAACTGCTGTAGTTGGGGTTGGTAACTCACCCTGCTTAAAAGCAAAGTAACAATCAACAATAAAATAGAGCGTCTCTAAATAACTTTTACCTAATCGTTGCGATTCAGAAAAGATGCGTTCACGGTAACTATCTTTGATTCGGACTTTGTCTGGAGTTTTATCTTGCTGAGAAACCATATGAAAATTAGTTTGTAATTCGTTAAACAATAATCTTGAGCGATCGCTCGCTTCGCGCAATTATCCATCACTATTGGCGCTCACAATAGCTTTAGCCATCTGCAGTAGCCCGTATGAGTTAGCTTCCACTGGGTTATCGATAATTTCAAACCCATTGTTTACAAGCAGTTTTTTAAATCCAGGAAGCAAGCAACCGCCACCGATAGCCCAGATTTCATCCCCGAGATGTTTCGCATCCAGGGCGAGATTGACTGGTTTTTTGAGATAGCTTTCGTACCACTCTTTAAGACAAAGAGCGTACACTTCTTTGATATCAATCTCGCGGCTGTACTTGGTATGTCCCATTTCCAGACAAAAGCGTATTTTTGAGAAATCCCCAAGCTTTCCACCATTGATGGATTTCATCTTCTTAGCAATTTCGCTAATCAAAGCTTCCACTCCTGCCGCATAGGGGGTATGGACTTCTCTTTTACCTTGGAAGTAACGAGAATAGAGCGTTGTTCCATTCCCAAAATCGACAATAGCTAATCTTTTGGGTAACTTTCGACCAAATAAAGCGCCCGTACCTTCAGATACGACTTTGAGAACCTCAACTTTAACATCAGATAACCTGCCTGCTAACAAAGGTTGGTATTCACCATTCAGTACTTTTAGCAAGTCATCAGTTAAAGCCACATCATGCAAACTGACAACTAATTTTAAGTGCCAAAGTTTACGGTGTGGCAGATGAGCCAAGGCACCTAGTAAAGTGATCAGGGCGTTGTTGACCTTATTACTGTTACTATCTGTATTACGTTCAAAGTAATATCCGGTACGAAAAGCCGACTCACCTACAGTGTAGGCATTGCCGTTAAAAACCACGCGCCCCGGTACATCTTCCATATCTTCTTTTGAGATATAACTGGGAATTCTCACGACATCGAAACCATCGACTAAGAGTTTGACACTGCCATAGCCATTATCAAACCCAGCACAAAAAACTTTTTGATTCCCGTGAATGTTCGGCATCTTCCAATTCCTACATTTAGGCGTTACACTATAAAATATGAATCACAAAAGATTAACCCATAGGGGTCAGATGGGGTACACAAACTCAACAAATATAATATACCCCAAGTAAGTCCTAAGTATAACCCATGTGGGTGTCAATATTCAAGAAAGATTATGGGGGGTCATGTAGCCCCCACTTAGATCAAAAAAATGGAGCTTTCTTAAGCAGGGGAAGCCTCTTGGTGCAGTTTTTGAGCGAATTGTATCAAGATTTTTGCGAAATTGTACAACAAGTAGCATTTTAATGAAGTCAGGACTTACGCCACCACTTTCAAGGCTTAAAAGCCGCGTTGCTAACATTGTAATTTCTTCAGAAACTACCTCACCAGATAGTTGACCAGACACCACCAGACAGTTGACCAGATACCACCAGACAGTTGACCAGACACCACCAGACAGTTGACCAGACACCACCAGATAGTTGACCAGATACCACCAGATAGTTGGCCAGATATTACCAGACAGTCTGCCAGATATTACCAGACAGTTGACCAGATACCACCAGATAGTTGACCAGATACCACCAGACAGTTGACCAGATACCACCAGACAGTTGACCAGATACCACCAGACAGTCTGCCAGATATTACCAGATAGTTGACCAGATACCACCAGACAGTTGACCAGATACCACCAGACAGCACCAGACAGCACCAGACAGCAGCATCAAAGTGGAAGACATTAAACCAGTCATGTACTATATTATTTTCAGTGAATATCTGAGTCCGCTCCCAATACGGTTCGGCAGAGCGAATTTACCCGCTGAGGCAAGGGTGATCTGGGGAAGTAGAGGTGTAGTTCGGGTTTGAACTAATTGTCCAATAACTCTTTCCTCCCCTGCCTAAGAACTGCTTGCCTCAAAGCCGTTGCCCAAGGCGATCGCTCCTACAAAAACTCTTCAAAACCTCGCGAGCTGATCAATCTCTGAGACTTTCTCAACGAGAAGCGATCGCAACTCTTGCAATTTTTCAATACCGATAGTAGCGAGTGACTCGTGAGATAGTTCTCTGACGAGGTGAATCACTGCCTTGACCTTCTTAGATTCAATTTTTTTGGACTTTAAATAATTGGCTTTAATTTGTTTAATCAGTTCTCTAGTTTCTGGTACGGTGAGATTGTTTTTCAACACCTGTTCAGTAGCTTCAACGCGCTCTCTTGTCGCATCAGGCTCAGAAATGCCTAACGCCTTAGCTGACAACGTTGTCAATGCCAAAGCATGAGCGCCCTTTAACCCAAGAGAGCGGATTGCCACTTTCAAATCTTGGGGTAAGCCTAACATGGGCATGAGATTAGCTTTAACGCTGGTAGGATTCAAGCCCAGTTCCAGCAGTAATAAAAGTATGTCTTGCTGATTGCCGATAACACCTAGTTCTTCTAAACCTAAGAGCTGCTCACTTGCACTGACAGCCACCAGTTTTGTCAACTCTTTACTCTTCCCATCACGCTCAATGCGTTTGAGTACCGTTGCTAGCATTGTGTTCGCTTCATCAGCGCTCAACATAGTTGATTTCGTAATCTCACGAGCGATCGCTTCCGCCTTATCCAACGGATTTAAATCCTCAAATCCCAAAAAAGTTTGCAAAGCCGAGGAATCCAAATCCTCAGGCATCGGCACAACAAGAGCGCGGATAGTTTTCCAACCCAACACCTTTGCCGCAGCAGTACGCAACTGCCCATCTAAGAGCATGTAACGTCCATTGTCAGAAGGGACTAAGATAACAGGTGAAATTTGCCCATGCTTTTTAAGTAATCGTGCCTTAGCTTGGATGGATTCCTCTGTAACAGTTTGCCTGGGTTGGTTGGGATTGGGGTCAATTAAACTAACATCAATCTCATTCTCTCCCGATTGATTTTGCAACTCTTCTCTCAGTTTTTCTAGTTCTGATTCGAGAGAGGGCGACTTTTGAGTTCTCAGCCGCTCTACTTCCGCTTGGAGTTCTGTAATCTGACGCTCCTGAGAACTTTTTTGTACAGCACCATCAAATTTGGTCGCAATTTTGGGCAAAGCCACTGCTACTTCTCCTTAATCAAAGCTACTATATCTTCTGTAATTTCTTTAAAGTCTTTGGTTGCTGGATGCTTGGGTCGGTATGAGTGTAATGTTTGACCATAAGCACTGGCGTTTTTGAATTCATTAGAATTTCTCACTCGGGGATAGAGCTTGACACCTAGCTGAGAGGCAATTTCTGGTAGCTGCTCTAAATATTGGCGATGCATTGCCACTTTTTCATCATACATACTTGGCACAAACCCGAGAATTGTCGGTTTGGGGTCGAGTTGTAATTCATCACTGGTATTGATACACCATTCAATCAACTCAGCCGCGCCGGAAATCGCTTTCATCTCCAACTGCACAGGCACTAAAACGTGAGTTGACGCCGCCAAAGCATTAGTATTGAGCATCCCCAAAGTTGCCGGACAATCTAAAATGATTAAATTCTGCTCTAAAGGGTAGCTTTTAAACCGATCTGCCAGTGTATACTCTCCTCGTTTTCTAATCACCAATTCATTTGCCATCTCAGCTAATAGTGGATGTCCTTGACATACCTCTACTTTAGATTCTGACCAAACTGGTACATTTGACCAATCCCCTTTAAAACTTTTGGATAATACATGAACGGTAGTGCGCTCTACTTCACGTGGCGGCAGTCCGCAAAATACGTCCAATGAACGCTGCGGATCTAAGTCTATGAGCGCTACTTTGAAACCAGCTGAGGCAATGGAGTAAGCAACATGCACAGCTAATGTTGTCTTACCTACTCCGCCTGCATTTGACAAAATCGAAAGAACTATTTGTTTCATCTCTCAATTTTTTGTAGAATTTTAAAATTCTACAGCGGACAGGTAGAAAAGTAAAAAGATAAAGAAGAAGACAGGAGTCAGGAGCCAGAATGCAGGAGTCATAATAAAAAATTGAAGAGAGGATCTGACCTCTCTCAATTGAAGCCGATCCACTCATGAGGAGGTTTCAGACCCGTATTGAATCCCCCACTAATTGCCCCTGACTACTGACTACTGAGTACTGACTCTTAACTCCTGAGTCCTGTATTCTAACTCCTAACTACTGACTCCTGACTCCTTCTTTAAGTACTTCCACTGATATACCAATCTCAATAGAGCACGGACCCACACATAGTACGAGCGCAACAATTGCCACCCAACGGACACTCGTAACACAAAAAGTTTTGTGAAATTGTGAAGTATTCATATAAGCAAATTTTCAAAAAACCCGAAATTATTCTGAGGACTGAGTATAGTTTGTAGCCTGACAATTAAAATGTTGACTTTTTTTAGAAAACGTATGGCAGGTATCGACCCGAATAGCGACCAGGTAGACGACCAGATAAAGCCAATAGGCGACCAGGTATCGACCCGAATAGCGACCAGGTAGACGACCAGATAGGCGACCAGGTAGGCGACCAGATAGGCGACCAGGTAGGCGACCAGGTAGGCGACCAGATAGGCGACTTTGTCTTGCAGACAACCTCTGAACCTGGATATTGGAACTTAAAGGAATTGATGAAGCGATACGAGGTTCAGAAAGATGCCTTAAATAAACGTATAGTGTTTTTAGGATTTGAACCAATCAAGAGGGGTAATAAAGGGCGATCGCTCTATAGCCTTGAGCAAGTAAGGCACATGGACGACCTGCATTTGTATATTAAGAAAAATGGAATGATGGCAGGTTTCCCAGTCCCGAAACTAAATGAACCCTCTGAGCATGTAGATACTGTCCCCGAATCAACTGAATCTCCAACACAAACAGCGATTATCCCCTTAGTTGAAGGAGAAACTGGAGTAGAAATCGAGACAGATGAAGAGTTTATCCCAGTAGAATCGGTATCTCCACATATGATAGATGAGGAGATGGAAGCAATAGACAGACAAGCACAATATATTGCCGCCAAAAGATATATTGCAACTCAGGACTTGGTAGATTATTACGTCAATACAGGAGAATTTTCAATTCCAGAGGTAAAGGAAACAGTGCGCTTTTATCGAGGACGAACTCAGCAACAATGGGAGGCAGCGCATAAAAGCGCTGACCCAAAAGCCCTAAGTCAGATACTGATAACTCGTGCCAAACAAAGGGCAGGAAAAGAGCGGACTACCAGAGCATAGCTAAGAGTTGGCAAAGCTTTCAAGTAATGCTATTAGTGAGTGCGATTGTTGCGGTTAATGGAGTATCAATTACCTCAGCTATTGCCACTATTGCAGGTGTGATTGCACTAATACTCCCGAATGACAAAAGTCATTCCAAGGGACAACAGAAACCTGAGCCTGAGCCAGTTGTCTCCAAAACGAATATAGAACCTGAATTTCGGCTTTATCGTACTGATGAATTTAACCGGATTGTCGCTTCACTCTTAGCCAATGATTCAATTCTTGTGGCTGGGGAGCGGGGAAGTGGAAAATCTGTACTGGCGACTGCTGTACTCTCTAAGCTCAAGGACGATGGTTTTAATGTCGCGTTTGTGGAACCTGCAACGACAAAACATATGTTGTTGAAGATAAGTGAGCAACTAGGAGTAGAAACTCAAAGTAAGATAGGCAAATCACTGACAATAGATCAACTCAAACAAAAAATTGAAAACTCCTTGAAAGAGAATGTAGCTTTCTTGATAGTTGACGACTGTCAAAATTGTGATAGTCGCTTTAGACACTGGTTAAAGCAATTGAAAAAACTTAGGGTGCCAATATTATTGTTGGCAACTGATCCGCCTGGCACTGATGTATTTTCCAATATGCCGCCTTTGATTCTGAATCCATTACCAGAGTATGCAATTCTTGATCTGATGGAGCAGACAGCACTCGAGCGAGGACTAAACTTAAAAAACTCAGATAAAGCTCGACTTCAACAGCGTGCGGGTGGGAATCCGATGCAAGCTCAACGTGTGATTGATGAGGAGTATTCAGGGTCGGAAGTTGAGTCAGCTGATATATATATGGATATCACACCATTGATTTTAATAGTTGTGGTGGGATTGATGGTTCTGAAGTTTGTTGGACTCGGGACGAATAATCACAACCTTTATCTCGTGCTCGGGATTGGTGCTCCCGTATTCTTGGGAGTTTCTCATCTGCTGTATAGTTTACCCCAAAATAGTGGGAGGGTTCGGCGATGATGGGTTGGACTCATATCGTTGTGAGTGCCACTGCAACTAGTTTAATATTGGGAACCGCGAACCCTGCTATTGTAACATTAGGTGCAGTATCAGGACTACTTCCCGATGTTGACATCTCCACGAGTGCCGCAGGTAGAGTTTTACCGTGGGTGAGTCACTGGCTGGAACGTCGCTTTCCTCACCGCAGTTGTACCCATAGTTTGTTTGCCAGTGGTGTAATCGCGACAGTCGCTTATGGTACGGTGTTACTGTCCGGTGGTCAGTTTTGGCAGATTGCTCATGCTATCAATATTGGTTACATCTTTGGCTGGTTCATCGACACCTTTACCAAATCTGGAGTTGAGATATTTTGGCCATCGCCTGTAAGGTGTGTTTGTCCGGGAAACCGAAAATTTCGGCTAGGGTCTGGGAGTTCTGCGGAATATGGTTTATTAATCATAGTAATTGCTTTAGCAATTGCCAGCTTCAATATCAACGCTAACGGTGGTTTGATGACGCACTTCAACCGCCTTATTGGTTCTCCTACCGGAGTCACAGAAATTTACAACAAGTTTGGCTCAACACATTTAATTACAGCGCATATTGAGGGGGTGCGAAACATTAATCGTGAACCAGTTTCTCTTGACTTTACAATTATTGAGGCTCGTGGGCAAGATTTTATTGTCCAATCTGCTGACGGTAAGATTTACAAAACTGGATTAGATTCAAGCGCCCAAATTATTGCTGAACATATCACAGCAGATGTGAAAAAACTAGCTATTACCAATATTGAGCCATTGAATCTGGATGACGATCCATTAGGTCCAACATTATTAAAAAAATTTAATCGCCCAGGCGCTATGGTGTTTATCACCGGGCAAATATCTATTGATGATCCAGAAGGAGTCAGATACATTGCCGAACCGTATCAATTCCCTTTTATCAAATTATCAGCCTCGTCTTTAACTTTAGAAGTTGCGCCATTATCAACAGTGTTAACTTATTTTAGGGAACAATACGCTACAGGACAACTGCAGATGAGGGTGATTCATGAAGCCACTACCACAGGCAATACTTGAAGAAGGCAGGGGTTAGGAGTCAGGAGTCAGAAGACAGGAGTCAGGAGCCAGGAGTCATTCTGACTCAATAGCGACTGGTGAAGCAGCGCGGTGAGTCCAGCACTGAATGAGTGTTTCCCGCCGTAGGTGACTGGCGATCTTCGACGCAGGAGCGTCACCCGTAAGGGTCTTGGGGGTTTCCACGCCACTTCCTTCAACGGGGGGAACCCCGCAACGGAGTGGCTCCCCATGAGAGACTGCACCAAGCCGATCTAAGGCAGCGATCTTCGAGTCCTCTCCCGAAGGGAGACGCCAAGGGCGAACGAGCGTCAGGGTGGATGAATCGTGGTTTAAAGCAGAACATTTTTAATCGTGGAGAATGAGCGAAAATTTTCCAAAGCTTGATACGAACTACCAACGCAAATGGGGTATTCTGACTCCTGCCTCCTAACTCCTGACTCCTGACTCCTAAATTCTGCCGTAATTAAATTCTGTTCACTAATCAATAAGAAATTATGTCTAAAAGTAAGCCATTACCTTCAGCAATTTTATCTCCTAAACAGAAAAATAGTTCGGATAAAAAAGTTAGTTCATCTGGAATCCTTTTAGGAGAAAACGTGTATTGGAATCCTACAAGTTTAGCTAATGGGCATATAGTGATTATCGGCACTAGTGGTAGTGGGAAAACTCAAACGTTAAAATCTATTGCATATGAATTGCCAAATCTGTTTCCAGATATTCGTTTAGTTATCATAGATTTTCATGGAGACTTGACGCTATCAAGAGAACTCTGTTATCCTCTCGATATGGAGTCATCACACGGGATTAACCCTTTAATTATCGATTTAGATACTAAAGGTGGTGGTCCCAACTTACAAGCGCTCGCAGTCGCTGCCATTTTGAAAAAAGCTTTACTATTGGGTGCAAATCAAGAAGGTTTAGTCATTGAAATTCTAAATTTCTGCTACAAGTACGCTGGGATCATCCAAGAACAGCCAAATACCTGGATTTTTGAGCCACCAACATTCGCTGCGGTTAGAAAGGAAATTGTTTGTAGAGTTGAGTCTGGGTGTAAAGAATCACAAAAATTAGCGCTCAAGCTGGCTGCTACGTTTCAATATGGCATTTTCGATAAACCCCAACCGTCTCTCGATGCTCCTATCATTCGGTTTGATTTGTCGGCGTTGGGTAAGGTATCGGGGTTGAGTGCGATCGCAGCTGAAGCTTTGGTAAAACAACTACTCGATTCTCATCGGATACAAGGAGAAATTGAGGGGAAAATTCCCAGGAGCTTTATCTTTATAGACGAGGCTAAGGAAATTAAAGATTCTCGGAGTATAAAACTTACCTTGGGTGATGGGCGTAAGTACGGTTTATGTGCTGTTTTAGCTTCACAACGAGATGCGGAAATATCTGATGAAGCGATCGCTAATAGTTCAACCAAAGTAGTGTTACCAGTGGATCAATCTGAAGTCAAGCGAGTGGCTAGGCGGTTTCGGTTTGCGGAAAACCAGGTAGCACAGCTTCAGCCAATGGAAGCGCTCGTAAGGATGGGGACAGAAGGACAGCGTTGTCATGTGAAACCATACTATGAGAGAGTATCTCAATAGATTATTCATAGCAGGGGTACTGCTGGTAGTCTTTGAAAAATCTCTTGCAGGGGAAGTAGGAAGAGTTGTTGAAGCTCCCCTTTCTTCCCCCGCTTCCCTTACCTCCCCTGCCCCCGAAGCTCCCGAATCTCCCGAAGCTTCAAGAATGGATCGCCCACTCAGGCTTTCTGTGACTGTTGACGATGAGTCGTTTCTTCAGGTAAAAGAAGGAGAGCGGATAAAAGTTGGAGATGTAATTACAGATAATAAGCGAGAACGCGATCGTCTTACCCAACAGCGACAATCTATTAGTCTGCGTATTCAAAATTTAAAAGATAAAGCTATTTACACGCCTTTTGAACCAAAATCACCCATTCCATCAAAGCCACTTCCATCGGCAGCCTTTTCCGAGGAAAAAGCTGCCATCTCACACGCTCAACTACGGCTTGTTCATGCACAAACAATTTTAAAAGCACGTACAGCTATTCAAGGCTCTAATCGTGAGAAAAGAGTTCAAGTTGATAAGGCAGAGGCGGCACTCAAGAGCGCTCAGCTTCATGTGGAAAGACAACAGCAGATGATTAAGTCGATGCATGAGATGAAACTGCAAGATGAAATTCTTCAGCATGAGTCGGCGAAACTTAAGCAAGTGAATTCCGAACTTGAACTTGCTGAGTCGGAATTGGATTCGGCAAAAGCTCAACTGCAAGCGTCTTTGATTGAACAACAACAGCAGCTACAACAGTTACAAATTGCTGTGCAATTAGCCGAGGCGGAGTTAGATGGTGCTAAGTCTAAACTGATAGCAGCAAAGGAGCGGCGTCGTTTGCTTGAGTATGATGCGAATATTGAGGAAGCTAAGAGAGCGCAAATTGAGAACCAGACTCAGCAGGAGTACTCTCGTCAACAGCAGCAGTATGAACAAGCTGTGAGAGAAAAAGACTACCAGCTAGCACAACTCTCGATTTCACTTTCGACAGTTGATGATAAGCTCAGTCTTATTCCTGTAGTGCGAAGCCCAAGAAGTGGTTATATTAAGAAGATTAAGCCTTGGGTGGGGAATAATGGGAAGTATACTACTACTATTACTATTAGTTTTGCACAAGAGTGATTGAAAAAGTCAAAAGTTAAAAGTTAAAAGTTAAAAGTTAAAAGTTAAAAGTTAAAAGGTGAGGATTCTGGCTCCTG
>JAQYWO010000171.1 GCA_029379215.1 Rhizonema sp. PD37 | reverse complement strand
GTCATAAAGTTCCCATATTTCCTGTGTAATACCACTTGAATGCGTATCCCATAAAAATCCTTCTTTATCAACAAGATAACCAGCAATATGAAGCTGCTTTATTGATGATTTAGGGAGTCGCTCTATAAATTTTTTTGGATGAGAACCAAAGTTTTTAAAATCAATAAAAAGATTAGTAATATCTAATAGAATACCACACTTTGTCTCATTACATACTGCTGTTATAAAATCTTCTTGAGATAGAGTACTACAAGGGAGGTTGAAGGGATGAGCAATATTTTCAAGAATAAGAGGTAATCCCAAAAAACTTTGAATATTTATTACGTTTTTAATGACAATATCTAATGTTTCATTCGTGTACCAGAGTGGAGATAAACAATCGAGATTTTTTTGTGATGTCTGTGTAAATGCAAAGTGTTCACTATAATATTTAGGTTGTACAATTTCTAACAAGCGAGCGATAGTATCAAGGTATGATTGAGGCGGACGTTCTACAGAACCAATTGATAGACTTAACCCATGAGGAATTAATGTAAATAAATTAGATAAATTACGAAGTTCTTTCAAATGAACATTAGAAAGGGCAGAATACTCTTCTACTAAGAACTCAAGGCAATCAAATGAATCCTTATAATTTAGAACTTGAGTCTTATTCAAGACTCGCCGAAAAGTCAAACCAATTTTAGTCATAAAATCCCATGTCTCTTCTATATTTATAAGGTGATGATTACAAAAAATACAAAAGCTAGTAGTGGAAAACTTGAGTATAACCAAAGCTTATACTCCAAAAGACAAGAGAACTAAGAATATTAGCGACTTACCAGCTTAAATTCTGTTAATCTATAGCGCCGATACATTAATCAAGCAGGAGGTTAGGCTAAGCCTGCTCAATTTTCATTAAATTTATGAGCGTGACGATACGGAATTGAGGTGGCAGTAGCACTTTCTTTTCTACAAAAATTCCTCAATACACAACGAATCAAACCCGCACCATTACTAAGATTGGGAAGGTTTGAGTAACTTTGGTGAAAAAGCATAAAAACCCGATTTCTTCATCTGTAAAAACTGAGATTTCGTTGGATTAACTCAACAAAACCAAGTCTTTGAGACTACTGTACTGTACCAATGCTCTAGGAGTGGGAGTAAAAAACTTATCTCTTGATTGTTTTAAATTTTCTTTACTCCCTATTATCAAAGTTCTAAATTTTGAAATTTAGTAGAGCAAAAATTTGTAGTACAGCACTACGGATAAAAATGCTGATTTCTTCAGTATAGCTACCCTCTACTTTTTACCTTATTTTCAAAGTAAACTAGTTGCTGCTAGGCTGCTCTTCCTCTGAAGTAGATTTAAGTTTATTATCACAGATTCCACAGTGAAACCAGCAGCCACCACTGACAGTGGCTAACTGAACATCACTCAGTTCTTCTGTCAACGCTTCCCAATCCATTTGTTCGATTGTTTGAGATTGGTTAATTTGGGGTTGGTTAATTTGGGGTTGGTTAAACTGTTGTAATTTCATGGCTTTTTCCTACTTACAGAACTTTTTAAGTTTTACTTCTCTTATGACAAGAGAGTGGTTTAGACTGTTAAAGCAATCTTATTTGATTTATGAAAATTGAAGACACCGATCCCCGACAACTCTTACGAAGTCGGGGATCTTGTTTTTCACGAATGATTTAGGACTGCTATATTTCTTTGTAACTAATCCAAATTGATTAAAGCAACAGCAAAAATACATAGCTTCAATTAAACATTAAATAGAAAATCTCAGTTAGAATACGTGCAAAGCGATCGCAGTTTTTGAAAAACAACAGCAACAACTGTTAAAGCTTGGAGAACTCTCGCCAAAAGGAGCTTGGGTAGGACGTTATCAAGTCCGGCAGAACACAAAAAATATTGGTACTATAAAATACAAGTTTCACAACCCTACTTTCAATGTGTCACCAAGAGAAAGTTAAGTAAATATAAGCATTTGGGGAAAGCTGGTACTACTGCTCACATTGATGCTGTTATGTCTGTAATGAGACGTAGTATTTGGGATGATCTCCAAAAAGTCATTGGTAGTCTTGATGATTGCTTGCTAGATATCAGTTCTGGCTTTGAAATTGAAGAGGAAGAACAAGAGAATTGAACCGCCCTATTATTCGGGAGATTGTCTGGCGAATAAAGTGTTTTTTCCAAATTGGGATGCTCCCGTTACCAATTCTCTATGAAGCTGCACATTGTTATCCCTCCTAACATTCCCTTATTAAGAGGAGGTAACGTAGGCAATGAAGTTTTTTGTATGCATCTTCATATGGAAACGGTATTACATTAGGATACGTTTCAAGAATTCTCAGCGTTTCTATGAAAAACCTTGGTATCAGGGAATTTTATGAGGAAATCGATAGTCTTTTTATGCTTTTTATGAAACTTCAGTAATTCTAGGTATGCGAATGGAAGTACTAGTACCCAAAAAATAGACCCTATAACCAAAACTAGCCCAGAAAGTAAACGCTGCCCGGAATTCATTTTTTCATCTTCTAAAAAGAATCCCAACCATTGTGTAAATAAACGATAAGAAATAAACAAATAAACGATGATTGCCAAGTAAAGAAGAAGTTGTGTGCCCATATAGATATTTTAGTTTGTTGTACACGTAGTTTAGGATAATAGATTCCTTTATGCAGATAAAAAAATCACTAAGATATTAAGTAGATTTTCTGACTTTTTTTGAGTTTGCTATTATACCTAAGATATCATTAAAAGTCTTTGTCTTGCAAGTTCCTTCAGTTGACAAATATGGAGAAGTCGTTGAAAGTTATTGCTGAAACGCTCAGATTTCTCGAAAATTTGCGAACACCGCTGCGCGAAATTCGCGCTATAAGAAATTGATGATTCAAAAAGCCGGAATTACGAGACTTTTAACCGATTAAGACGGTATCTTTATTTCTGCCGCTATGTATTATTACAGTGCTGTAGAAATAATGCAACCATACCCTGCGGGAAGCCGCTGCGCGTCTACAGAGTTGCTAGATAGCTTGCAAGTCAAGCTTTTTTTGATTTTAATTCCGAGTAGCAATTTCAGTGGTATGGCAATTAGAAAATAATTCGTGAATACTGCGTTTCGACCGTTAATGGTTAACGATTGACTTAATATGAACATGAGTTTAGCTAATTCATTAAAAACACTGAATAACTACACTTGCTCTTAACTAGATTACGCATAAGTTACTTAAGTAAAAATAAATAAGTAATCCGACAAAGTCATTTATACAAAATAAACTCAGAAAGCCTCATCTGGCAAGAGCTTTTTGTGTAAATATTTTTGTCCGCTTTAAAAGCGTGAAATCTGAGTTATTGAGCAATGTCCCCTAATACCGTTTCACTTTAAAGTTGATATATTTAGGTAAGCTTCGGGAGCAGGGGAAGCAGGGGGAGTGAATTGTATCAAGATTTTCGTGAAATGGTATAACTCAGATTTATTTTTATTGTTAGCTATTGTCCACTCTAGAAGATACAACATTGTTCACGACCTATTTTGAGTTGCTATATTTTATACAGTTTTGCTTAGGTCAATTCCGGAAAATCATTGATAATTCACTTCTTAGCTGAATCCCACCATGCCACTAATGCTACAGCGGTAGCTATTGCAGGTACAAAAGTGTTGGGGAAACCGCTAAGGGCGTACAGGTTATTCTACCCCAAAGCGCCTGCAGTTCGGGGAGGTAAAACTCAGCTTTACTAGGGTGGTGTTTTAATGGTAAATATTCAAACGGACATGATCTCCGAGTCACTATGATTTGTGACTACGCACAACGATATATCAAGATTGATAAACAATGTAACAATCTACAACAAATAAAGCGGGCGATGGGACTCGAACCCACGACGATTTGCATGGGAAGCAAACATTCTACCACTGAATTACACCCGCGTTCGATAGGGTATCCATATTTTGGCTAACTATTATTATAGCATTATTTTCTAATTGAGTATGGTGGTTCTTCTGTAGGTAATTGATTAACCACTATCTCCTCTACAACCTGGTGCTGTTTACCACTGACATGTTTAAAGATATTCATCATCCAAGTTTGGAAGTTGTCGATGTAGCTGAATATGACTGGCACGACTACCAAAGTCAGCAGAGTAGAGGTTGTGAAACCCCCTGTAATCGCGATCCCCATTGGTTGACGGACTTCAGCGCCAGCACCAAGTCCCAAAGCGAGCGGAACGATACCAGCAATCGTCGCCAAAGAAGTCATCATAATTGGACGCAAACGCGACACTCCAGCTTCTACCAGTGCTCGACGTTGGGGTTTGCCTTCTTGGAGGTTCACCATAGCATAATCTACTAAGAGAATTGAGTTTTTTGTCACAATCCCCAACAACAGCACGATCCCAATCAAGGCATAAATTCCCAAAGCTTTCTGTGCCACCATTAATGCTGCTAAGGCACCACCTAAACAAAACGGCAAAGCTGCCATAATTGCCAACGGATAAAGGAAATTATTATATAGGAGAACGAGGATAGCATAAATACTCATCACCGCTAATCCCAGTGCCGTACCAAAGCGACTGAAAATCTCTGCCATAATCTTGGCGTCACCAGAGTTTTGCAGTGTGACTTCAGGCGGCAAGTTTTGCATGGCGGGGAGTTGTTTCACTACAGTGAGTGCATTGCCTAAGGATATACCTTGTAAGTTTGCTTCTAAAGAAACTTGACGGGAGCGATCATAGCGGTTTATTGTTGCAGGACCACTGCCATAGCGGATATCTGCCACCGCGACAAGGGGAACTAGGTTGCCATCTTGAGTGGGAACTTGGAGATTTTGGATTGTGGTGATATTCTCGTTGGCTTTTGGATTGATCTGCACGCGAATTGGTATTTGGCGATCGCTCAAGTTATATTTCGCTAAATTCGCATCGTTGTCTCCGATTGTCGCTAGAGATGCTGTTCTGGCAATTGATTGCACTGTCACGCCTAAATCTGCTGCCCGTTGTGGGTTGGGTACAACGACAATTTCTGGTTTCACCAAACTGGCAGAGGAAGACACTTCCACGAATCCCGGTAACGTCCTCATCTGCTTCTCGACAGCGATCGCCGCTTGATTGAGTGCTGTTGAATTTTCACTCCGTAGAAGTATTGACAAATCCTTTCCACCACCCACTGCTCCAGAACTTTGAAAACTGATTCTTGCTCCCGGAACTTGTACAAACTCTGGACGGACTAGATGTTCAAATTCCTCTTGAGATCTTTTCCGTTCTTCTTTAGGCTTGAGTTTAACGGTAAGTATCGCACTATTTACATCTTCTGTTGCCAATACAGAGACAACATCCGACTTTTTCCGGAGGATATCGGTCAACTGTGTCACCACCTTGGTAGTATCTTCTATGGTTGAACCAGGGGCTAGTTCAACATTCACACCCGAAATCCCAATGTCACCACCATCAACCAACCCCTTAGGGATATAGGGAATCAACATCAAACTGGCAATGAAGAAACCAAAGGAAATACCCAAGGTTGTCAACCTGTGACGTAACGCCCACTTCAGGAGAGATGTGTAGGGTTGAAAACGCCGCTTCCGAGGGGGAGATGCATCCTCATGTCCCCGTGTCCCTGTGTTCTCTTTCCCCACATGGTGATCCTGGAGTAAATAAGCCCCCATCATCGGTGTCACCATTCGTGCCACGAAGGTGGAGAAAATTGTGGAGACGGCAACAGTGACACCAAAAGGTTGGAAAAACTGACCAGGAATGCCACCCATAAAGGCAACAGGTAGAAATACAGCAACAATTGTCGCCGAACTTGCCATCACGGCTAAAGCCACTTCGTCAGACGAGTCAAAAGCCGATTCCCAAGCTGATTTACCCATCGCCATGTGCCGTTCCATGTTTTCAATTTCCACCACGGCATCATCCACCAAGTTACCTACCGCCAGCGCTAATCCTAACAAAGTCATGTTATTTAGGGTATAACCCAACGCTTGCTGCACGGCGAAGGTAGGAATCATCGATAGCGGTAGTGCTACTGCTGTAATTAATGTGGCTCTCCAATCTCGTAAAAACACTAGGATTACGATCACGGCTAGCACTGATGCTTGGAGCAATTCATGAATTGTACTTTCGTACGATTGGTGAACAAAGGTGGCTCTGGTAAAAATTAGTTCTAGCTTGACATCGGGAGGTAAAGTTTTTTGCAGTTCTGCTACGGCAGCCTTGACACCTTCTTCCACTGTCACCAAGACGCTACCAGTACTCCGCAACACCTGAAACGCCACCACCGGATGATTGTCCAAGCGTGCTGTTTGTCGCACTTCAGCAAAGCTATCCTCTACTGTTCCCAAACTGGATAAAGGTACTGAACCGCCTTTAGGGAGGACAATTTCATATGTTCTTAAAATATTTACACTCTTGGCACTTCCAAGGGTACGGATAGTTTGTTCGCTACCACCAACTTTCGCACGTCCTCCTGGTAAGTTAATGTTAAGAGCGCGAATTTGGTCATTCACTTGGGTAGCAGTAATGCCCAGTGCTTGCAAACGATCTGGATTTAGGTTGATGCGGATTTCTCGATCCACTCCCCCCACACGCTTAACTTGTGCCACTCCCCTCACAGCCAATAAAGCGCGGCTGATGGTTTGATCGACGAGGTAACTCAATTCCTCAACCGGTCGATCATCAGATCTCAGCGCGTAGGTTAAGATTGGACCTCCGGAAAATTCTACACGTTGTACAATCGGGTCGTTAATATCTTGGGGAAGGTTTTGACGAATTTGCGCTACAGCATTACGAACATCATTCGTAGCGCGATCAGTGTTTGTCCCCAAAATAAAGGTAATCGTCGTTGTAGAATTGCCATCACTTACCGTCGAACGGAGTTCGTCAATATTACCCAACCCAGCGATCGCATCTTCAATTTTCTTGGTGACTTGGAATTCAAGTTCCGCTGGACCTGCTCCTTGTTGTGTTACTGTAACCGATACTGTTGGTACATCTATATTTGGATTGGTATCAATCCCCAAACTCATGAAGGAGAACCAACCCACTATTGTCAAAATTAAAAATATTACTATTGTCGGAACAGGTTTTTTGATCGACCAAGCTGAGATATTAAAAGACATGTTAATTGTTAATTGTTATTGAGTGGTTAGTAGTTGTTAGTTTCCAGCTTTTTTAATTAATTAAGCTCAGTAGTCGGGGCTATTTGGACTTTGTCGCCATCGTGGAGATATCCGGCACCATCAACAACTACGCGATCGCCTACTTTCAAACCGCTTTTGATTTCCACTCTGCGGGCAATGATTGATTCTCCCACCTCGACTTTCTGAGCGCGAACTGAGTCTGCGCTTCTGAGTACAAATACAATTGCACTCCCGTCAGCTTGAGGCAGTACTGCTTTCTGAGGTACAGCCACACCTGTAACCGATCCGATAGCGATCGCCGCACGGGCAAACATTCCTGGTTTTAATAAACTTGTCGGCGGTATATCAATTTTTACCGTTGCTTCACGCCTTTGCTGATTAACTATCGGTTCTATTTCGCTGACTCGCCCTTGTAAGCTTAGGCGCTCATTAGCATCGGATGTGATTTGCACAGTGGTACCAATTTGGACATCTGGCAGTTGAATTTCCGGTACGAGTGCCTGTAATTGCAGTTCTTGATCCTGAATGATGGAAAAGAGCTTTTGCGTACCACCAACAATTGTTCCTACCTGGGTTTGCGGTGCCACACCAGTGATATCGCCTATTCTTGCCAATTTCTCCGCCACAATTCCCGAAACAGGTGCGCGAACCGCAGTTTGTCCCAGTTGAGTTTTCAATTGTTGTACTTTAGCTTGATAGCTTTGCACCGCCGCCATCGCACTACTGACACTTGCTTGAGCGCTTTGAACTGCCGCTATCGCGCTACTGACACTTGCTTGAGCGCTTTTGACATTGGCTTCGGCGCTACGAATATTCGCTTCGCTCTGGTGTATTGCTGAGAGTGCTGTTGCCTGACTAGTTTCAGCAGTATCTGATTGTTGACGACTAATGGCTCCTTGATCAACGAGTTGTCGATTGCGCCGCAAATTGGTTTCTGCATCTTTTAACTTTGCCCGAGCTTGAGCCAAGTCGGCTTGTCTTTGCTGGACGATCGCCTGATTAGATGACACAGTTGCCTGACTTGAGGCGACAGATCCTTGCTTAGATGCTAAATCTGCTTGTTTTGCGGCGACATCCGCCTGTTTTGAGGCGACATCTGCTTTTGCTTGCCTAATTTGATCTTGCAACAGCGAATCATCCAGCACCGCCATAATTTGACCGGCTTTGACTGATGCACCAACATTTACAAGGATTTTTTTGATTAGTAAGCCGTTGGCTTGAGGCAAAACTGGAGTCAAGTTACTTGCTTGTACAGTTCCTGTGGCGTTGAGAATACGAGCAACACGAGTCGTTTCTACTGTGGCGAGAGTAACAGTCATCGCTGATATAACTTTTTGTGACGATTTATTTCCTTTTGCTAAAGACTCACTTGAGGGTTGATTGCTAAATACACGTATTCCAACAGTTGCGATCGCTACTCCCAAAATAGTCCCTACTAATAAGGATACAAGCCAAGGGCGTCGTTGCTTCTCAACTTGTTCAATCCGCCTAGCAGCCTTTTCAACAACTCCTGGTTCTTCCTCCTCGAATTCGGAAAAATTTTCGTTTCTTGTAGTCATACCCCTGCTTCCTCCTTAAACATTACTAAGCACACTAAGCATTTTTGCTTAAGAATGTTTAAGATTAATTACTCTATATCAATATATGACCTATTTTTCCGACTTTTGGTTGCGTCTTTTTTCGGAATTTAGATAACAAAAGGCACAATTTTTTTTCAGTTTTTCTAGTAAGCTACTTAATCTGAGCAGCCCTTCAAGCAAGGTAAGTGGCTGAAGGTAATCGTACTTTTTATACAGTTTTTTTTCTTTTGTTATCTACCCTACCTTAACCAAAAGGTTACACACCGTCTCCACCATACCAAAGGTTAGTGGTCTTAAATCAGTGCTGGGTGCAAGCCCTTACTGTATTTTCCTTATACCTTAATTATTTCTACCTTCTTCAGTCAGGTGCACGAACCGCCTCTGCCTTTGTTTTGACTCACTCATTCTTCATATCGAGATCACCGTCAACTAACCCTTGCATGTGAAAAACTTATAAGTTAAGGTGCATCAATATTAAATTAATTTGGACCAAAAGCGGCAATGTCAGTTATATTCCCTTTATCCAACTTACTTTAATTTGCCTATCTCCGTACTTGGTATTACGCAAATTAAATGTACTGAAAAACACATTAAATTTGTATAAGACTGGGCAATCTAAAAAAAGCCTTTAGCTGTCAGCTGAAATGACTCAAAGACATGATATCTCTCAAAGTCCTTTCGGAGCTAACGACTGCTGATTGCCAAATGCTTTCTTTAGAAACGCACAAACAATTTTTATTCTATTGAGTCACTCGTATGTTCAACGCCACTGAAATTTTAATAGATGCTTTTGTCAATCAAATTCGGGAAGGCTACCGCCGTACCTATGGTTGCTTAAAGACGGATTACCAAGACATCATCGCCTGGGTGGGTAACATGGCTTTGGAAAACATCGCCAATAGCGATGCCTTGTATCACAACATTGAACACTCCATCCTAGTGACTCTTGTAGGGCAGGAAGTTTTACGCGGCAAACACATCCGCGAAGGCGGTGTTTCTAGCGAAGACTGGTTGCATTTTATTATTTCTTTACTGTGCCATGATATCGGTTATGTTAAGGGAGTTTGCCGACAAGATCGTGAGGAAGAAAGACTGTATGCTACGGGGAAAGATGACAAAATGATTTCACTTCCGCTGGGCGCTTCTGATGCCAGTCTCACACCATATCATGTTGATAGAGCTAAACTATTTACCGAAGAACGTTTTGGTGGTCATAAGCTGATAGATTCTGAAGTCGTTAAAAGTAATATTGAATTAACCCGCTTTCCTGTGCCTGCTGTAGAAGATCATCAAGATACAAACAGTTTTGCCGGCTTAGTGCGTGCTGCTGATTTGATTGGACAATTAAGCGATCCGCGTTACTTAAAGAAAATTACGTCTTTGTTTTACGAGTTTGAAGAAACTGGGATTAATAAAGCTCTGGGTTATTACACCCCTGAAGATTTACGCAAGAACTACTCTAAGTTCTATTGGAATGGCGTATATCCCTACATCCAAAATGCCCTACACTACCTTTCCCTAACACAGCAGGGAAAACAAATTATTGCTAATCTCTACTCGAATGTGTTTGTTGTAGAACACGATAGACGTCTTGAAGAACATCTGTATTTAGAGAAGTTGGCAGTTGTAGAGACACGCAATGGTAAGTCTGTAGAGGCGCGGAGTTAGGAGTTGTAGAGAAGTTTCAAACAGCGCCTCCTTTACAGACGCGCTGTTTGTACGAGTGAAGAGTTAAAAGTTATAGATTATCAATAAATTATCTATAAATTTATAGTTTATAATCAGAGGCTTACAACTCATAACTTCTCACACAAAACTTCTATGAATTGGTGGCAACGACTTAAGAAAAATCCTTTGGCAAGATTTGGGGCAATTTTGCTGTTAATTTTCTATGTGTCAGTGATTGCAGCTGATTTTATCGCCCCTTACGATCCTTATGCCTCACAGCCTAATGGTTCGTTGTTGCCACCAACACAAATTTACTGGGCTTCGCCATCAGGACAGTTTATTGGTCCTCATATTTATCCGACAACTCAAGGAAACACAGATTTAAATACAGGCGATCGCAAAATTATCGTAGACTTCAAAAAGCCCTCACCTTTACGGCTATTCGTTAAAGGATCGGAGTACCACTTATTTGCGCTGAATTTACCACTACCCCCTACATGGGACGAAAGAGAAATATTTCCCGGTATCCCCTTAGATTGGCATTTATTTGGCGCAGATGGTGGAGCGAAATTTAACATCTTGGGTACGGATGACCAAGGACGCGATCAATTAAGTCGTTTGCTGTACGGTGGTCGCATCAGTCTATTGATAGGTATTCTGGGAGTTGCTATTTCCTTTCCCGTAGGGATGTTAGTCGGAGGAATATCTGGCTATTTCGGTGGCTGGACTGATAGTATTATCATGCGTCTAGCGGAAGTTCTGATGACCTTTCCTGGCATTTATCTTTTAGTTGCCTTAGGTGCTGTATTACCGCCAGGACTCAGTAGTACCGAACGCTTTCTCCTCATTGTGTTGATTACTTCGTTTATTGAATGGGCTGGATTAGCACGAGTGATTCGTGGACAAGTCCTATCAATCAAAGAGCGAGAATTTGTCCAAGCAACACGATCTATGGGTGGCAAGCCACTTTATATCATTGTCCGTCACGTTTTGCCACAAACCGCGACATATATAATTATCTCTGCCACGCTTTCGGTTCCTGGCTTTATCGGTTCAGAAGCAGTACTGAGTCTGATTGGACTGGGAATCCAACAACCAGATCCATCTTGGGGTAACATGCTATCCTTGGCAACAAATGCCTCAATTTTGGTACTCCAACCTTGGCTCATCTGGCCTCCAGCATTACTGATTATCCTGACAGTATTAGCTTTCAACTTGCTGGGTGATGGGCTGCGAGATGCCCTCGATCCTCGTAGTATGCAAAGGTGAGAAAGTTGTTGGTTATACAACAGTCCTAAAACATGAGTAAGCAAACTTGATACCTGACTTCTTAACGAAGTTGGGTATCTGGGTTTTACAATTCTCACAACTGTACGTTTGCTGATTTAAGAAGTCGAAACGATCGCTATTATTTGATCACAGGCTTTAGCGAACAGCGTGAACGCAGACATGTTGAAAAAGCTTTAATTACTGTAGGTTCGCTCATTTTATCAGGATGAGAGGAATTAATGTCTTGAGGGAAAAGGAATAGGGCGATAAGCAGTAGTAGCACAATTTTCTGGTAGTGTGTAAGACATATTATAGAGAAAATTATACGTAGATTTGTAAGCGAACAGGTAAAAATTTATTCTGGAAAATTGATGTCCAGGGCAACAACTTGATTGATCTCCACAATCAAGTTTCTACGGTGTAATACTTGGAAAAGACTTTGAGATTAGCAGTGTAATACACGGCTACGACTGATGTTGAAATGGGACGTTCCAGAAAATGATGATCGTCAAGGAGTTGTTACTAATCGGGTAAATTAATCGTGTTGCTTTTCTTAGGACGCAAAAAGTTATCGCAAAACAGAAGTGATACCTACAATTGAAGTCATGAATTACACTATTAAATTTAAAGGGTGCGAAACTCAGTTTCAATTCTCGCGATGAAATGGGATATTCCTTCGGTTTTCTTGAGTGCCGAATGCTTCCATCAAATTATTTGAGTACCATATTGTTCAGCTTGCATATTCCAAAGCTGGGTATACTCGCCTCCACGTAGCAAAAGTTCCTGATGGCTGCCCTCTTCGATAAGTCGCCCACCCTTCAAAACCAAAATGCGGTTCGCCATGCGTACTGAAGTCAGTCGGTGGGTGATTAAAAGCGTAGTTTTACCTTGAGCTAGTTCAACAAAGCGGCGGTAGACCTCATATTCGCTACGCGGATCAAGGGCAGCTGTCGGCTCATCAAGGATGAGTAGCTGGGCTTGTTCCCGCATGAAAGCGCGGGCGATCGCTAATTTTTGCCACTCTCCTCCAGACAGTTCTGTCCCACCAAATTGCTTACCTAGGGGAGTGAGTTCTCCTTGAGGAAACTTTTCGACCAGATCAGCTATACCAGCTTTTTGAATTGCGTGCCTGAAGCGTTCTGAGTCATCGAGTGCTGCAATGTCTCCCAAAGCAATGTTCTCTCCCAGCGTGAGTGCATAACGGTTAAAGTCTTGAAACACCGCAGCAACATTCTGTCGCCATGCATCCAAGTCTAATTCCCTCAAATCTACACCGTCAACCAAAATAGCTCCCTCTGTAGGATCGTATAATCGGGTAAGTAGTTTTACTAGCGTTGTCTTGCCTGCCCCATTTTCCCCTACCAAAGCTACTATTTCACCAGGTTCCAAGGTAAAAGAAACGTCTACCACAGCAGACCGATTATCTGGATAGTAAAAGTGTACTTTGTTAAAAGTGATACCCGAGCTAAGAGGAACAGACACTGGTTTACCCGGAAAGCACATAGGCATTATTGTTTGACTCTCTAGGAAACCAAAAAACTGCTGCATATAGAGCAAAGTTTCAAAGGTAGTAAAGAAAATAGTGATACACTCTTCGAGATTTTGTTGCAGGTAAGCCAGTGATTGCACGAAAAGAAGTACGCTTCCTGGGCTAATTTCCCCTCTAAAAGCCTGCTGCACCACCCAATAAAAGGCAAACGCATTCGCCAAAACACTCATCATAGACAAACACGCCGCCCAAAAAGCTTGTTTTCCCCGCAAGTGGCGCATAGTTTGATGTAAAGACTGAAATTCTTTGACATATCGGCTAATAAACATTGAACCAAGCTTAAATAACCGCACTTCCTTAGCGTAGGTATCAGTAAGCATAACTGACGAGCAGTAATGCATCCGCCGAGCTTGTGGACTTTTTTCAGACATGGCTCCCCAAATGAGTGTCTCATACTGCAAGAAGACATATATTTGGGGTATATTTGTAATTATTATTACAATTGGTATCAAAAAACCAAGTGGAAATAGCAGTACTACCATAGTTATCAAAGTCAACAAACTGCTGCCTCCTCGAGCCAAGTCTCCAATAAAACTCATTGGGTGGTAGCTTACTTGTTCCTGGAGAAGCCGTAGCTCATCATAAAACTTTTGGTCTTCAAAACGGTTCAAGTCGGGAAAAGTGTCAGCTTTATGCATCAAAAGCAAGTTAATATGAGCCATTAGCTTTTCGCCCAAATTTCCCCGAATTGCTGACATCCAAGATCGCGGGAGAACCTCTAACAGTAAAGCCCCAACCCATGCTGCTACTAAGCTAGCAAGAACTACAGAGCTAATTTCTTTCCCTTGGTTTAAAGCTGTTGCCACTGTATCTACCACTTGCTTGGTAATCCAGACACTGATTGCGGGGACAGTTCCTTGTAACAACACACCAGTAACCATAAAGATTGTTTCTTTTGGTGCGGCTGTCCACAAAAATGGTAGAGAACGGCAGAAAGTTTTTGTGTAGCTACGTACAACGTCCAACACTTTTTTAAACATAAGAGTTATTGCGAAATAAGCTAATACATATGCAACGGGAACAACCTAACTAGCCAGAGAATAACACAATTATGGACTATCGATTATTTCAACAAATTTATATGCCCTAAAGCATTAAGTTTAAGTGCCCTCACACCCGATTTCAATAGAAAATTATGCTGTAAAGTAGGACCTTTATTCTTTGGCGTTGCATAAGCGATCACACAACATCAGCCAGACACAGTATATTCCGCCTGCTGTGGGTGCGAAACTGGCTGAGCGCATGGGTTATTCCTAAACTGAGTAATCGCGAGTTAGAAGTGCTGAACCTCATCGCAAGAGGTAAGAATAATCAAGAGATCGGCACTGAACTATCAATTAGTGAAAGTATAGTCAAGGAATATCAACTTCGTTGAAAGCGGCGGTTTTTAATGAACACAATCCCAACTAAAGCGAGTACGCATAACAGTGCTGCTACCTTCAAAGTTGAGTTATTCCATTGCTTAACTGCAATAGCCAGTAACGCCCACACGATGACTCCGGTGTAAGCGATGTCTCCACACTGGATGGCAATGACTGCAGCAATTGCCGCAGCAATAACAGCCATGATTATAGTCCACATTATGTCAGATATGCCCCAACCGTTCCACCCCTGAAAATACAAAGCACATGCAACATTTACAATTGTTGCTACGCTAATCCAAGCAAGGTAAATGCTGATGGGAAAGTGAACGCACCATTTAGTGAAGCGAGATACAGGGTTTATGCCAATCCCTAAGCGTAGGTACGTACCAATTAGTGCCAACAAAATTGAGAACATAGCTACTACCGAAAGCATAAAAAGCCGTGAAAGAAATAAATATACCCAAATACTTTGAGCAAGAGAAGCAATCACCAAAAAGTATCCTGTTTTACGTAAATCAGAGTCGTTTTTCTGGTTTGGGAGGAATTGGTAGATCCCGAAAACAAATAATCCAAGGTAAATCAACCCCCAAATGGCAAAGGCGTAATTGGCAGGGATAATCAGGACGTTTTTAAATACGGTGTTGGAGATTTCGCCGATGTTAAGTCCATTAAGCGGGAAAATATTCGATATTACGTTAATAGCAAAAGCGACAACGATTGCAGCCAATGTTGTAAGCTGCCGCAAAAAATCTTGGTAATTACCTCTGTTTGACTGCTGCATAAGTACCTGTGCAAAATTAATTGTATATTAACATTGCCGGAAATGCATGTCACAAACTCATTCCAACTTAAATAAATGTATCTTTAAAAAGTAGAGTTTTAATTATTATAAAAAAAGGATGTCTAAAAACTCGTTACCCATCAAGAAATGATACTAGCTTTAAAAGCTTTGGATGAAAGAACAAAAGGTGACGCATTACCTGCTAACAAAATCAATTAGAAATTTTACAATATATTTATAATTTATCTATAACTTTTAAGTATCAAAACTCAGGTAAAAAGTCATATTTTTCTGTTTAATAAGACTTAATTGTCAAATAAAAAACAGATTTATCTCAACTGTAAATGTAATCTAAAGAATGCTGAAAAGTAGGTATAAAGAATTGGGTGAAATTGCTAATGGGTAATAGCTGATAGCGGCTTGAGTCTAGAAAAGGCGTAGAAATGCAAGTAAAACCACTCATTACTCCACAAGAACTAGCGATCGCTCTACAACAGAAATCGCTTATTGTCATCGATACTCGCGATCCTCAAGAGTATTCAGTCTCCCACATTCCCTCTTCAGTTAACATTCGTGAGATTTTTACCTACCTCGCAAACTCAAAGCCAGAAGGTTTAGCCAGTTTGCAGTCGCAGTTTGCAGAGCTTTTGGGTATAGCTGGCATATCTGGTACAGAACAGTTGGTAATTTACGAAGATGCGATGAACAAAGGCTATGGGCAATCCTGCCGGGGTTACTTTTTGCTGAAGTATTTGGGTTGCCCAAAAGTTTCGGTTCTGGATGGCGGCTATCAAGCATGGCTGAATGCAAGTTTGCCGACTACCTCAGAAATTCCGACACCTGAGAAAAAGTCCTTCTCCATGAACATCGACTCGTCAATTCTGGTGACGACAGAGCAGATGTTGCAAGCACTAGACAACCCTGCGATTGTTAAGCTGGATGTGAGAGATGACGATGAATGGATGGGAATCAGTTCTTCTCCTTATGGAGTAGACTTTTGCCCGCGCAAAGGTAGAATCCCCGGTGCCGTTTGGATTGAGTGGTATCGCATGATGATGCCTAATTCTGAAATTTCTATCTTTCGCCCAAAAGAAGAAATCTTAGAAATTTGTCAGGAAGTAGGCATAACACCAGAGTCAACAGTATATATTTACTGCTTCAAGGGGTCTAGAGCCGCTCATACCCTGATAGCCCTTCAACAAGCGGGTATCAAAGATGTCAGGAATTACTTCAGTTCCTGGAACGAGTGGTCACGCGATCCATCGTTACCTATTGAAGTTGGCGAACCTAGTACTGCTACGCGGAATTAAAAATTCGTTGTAGCTGTGAATTATAGCCGTTTTCAGTCAAATCCCATACACTCTTGCCCTCAAGAGCGATCTTGAGGGCACCCCTCTCCCAAACTTGGGAGAGGGGCAGGGCAGAGGGCATTTTGTATGTGACTAAAACGAGAATAGGGTCATTTTTCCCTTCCATTGCCCAATTAATAACTAATTTGCAAGGTTACCGATGCTTCTACCTGTTGCTCACCACCAATGACAGGGGTAGAAGCATCTTGTGCTGCCAGCGCCCCTACTTTTGCCGCACGTAAGAGAGGTTGTGGTGGGGGTACACTCGCACCATTAACTTGAATGCTCACCACTTCTTTTGGCTTAAAACCCAAGACACTCAAAACAGCTTCGGCTTGCTGTTGAGCGTCTTGGGTAGCTTTTTGAAGTGCTTGTTTTTGAGCCTGTGCGATCGCCTGATCACTAGCGATAAAACTAATACTGTCAATCCTGGTAGCACCAGCTTTGACGGCTTGATCTAAGATAGTACCAGCCCGATCAGTCACGACACGAAAACTTACAGTGTTAGTTGCTGAGTATCCTGTGATACGTTGTACATTGTTGTTATTGCTATAAACTGGATTGAGGTCGATGCCTGTAGTTTGTAATTTCTCTACATTGAGGCTCTTGAGCAGGGCAATTACAGATGATGATCTCCGGGCAGCTTCTTGTTGAACCTCTTGTGCTGTTTTACCTTGAACCTCTACCCCCAAACTAACTTGAGATAAAGTAGTTGGAATTGTCTCAACTTCACGACCACTGACAGTGAGGGTTCGTAACATTTTCTCTTTCTCCTGCGCCATCACTGGTTGGGTAAAACTCACACATACAAGTAGGATAACAGCTAGAGTGTTCCACTTCCCAGTATTTAAATAATACCGAGTTGTGTTTAGACGTAAAACAGATATCTCGCTTATTTTGGCAAACAAGATGCTTGCACTACAAGTTATTTTGCTCAAAGAGCATAACTGACTATGAGAATTAGATAAAGTTGCTTTATTCATAAAATTATCACTTTTCTACAAAATTATATAAAGACACTGGTTATTAATTAGCAGTTAATAACTGTATATG
>JAQYWO010000170.1 GCA_029379215.1 Rhizonema sp. PD37 | reverse complement strand
AAATATACTCTTAGTTCGTAGTGAGCGCTTCAGCGCTCAGAGCAAAGATTTTAACGGCACGAACCCTTTACTACAAACTTTCATTTATTTACGCATACCTACTTATGAGCATACATGACTTGTCAGGTTGAGATGTAAGAGGAAGGTTTACATAACGGATATCTTGTGATAAATGATAATAGAAGAGTGGCTTAAGTTATGGTGATTGAGTATTAGGAAACACTGACAAGCTGAAAAGCGTCATAAATTAATGATAATTTTTGCGTTTAGTTATTTAAAGACTATTAATATAAATATCGTTGATTTATTACTATCGCTCCTCTGCTTATCGGCAGTACTGTTTTACATTTATGCAATTTACGCAGCGATCGCCTTTTTCAGTGACAAGTATCCTGATCTAGCGTTTTATCCACCCGTGACAATTCTCAAGCCCATGTGTGGAGTGGACAGAGATACCTACGAAAACTTGGCTTCTTTTTGCCTGCAGAAATACCCGATATACCAGATTATCTTTAGTGTACGCGATCCGCATGACTCAAGTCTTGCCGTCGTGAAGCAAATTATCAACGACTTTCCTCAACTGGATATTCAATTGGTAGTCAGCGATCGCACCATCGGCACAAATCTGAAAGTCAGTAATCTGGCAAATGCGGTAACTCTCGCTAAATATGATACATTTATACTTGCTGATAGTGATATCCGTGTTGGGACAGACTATTTACAACGTGTTATCCAACCATTACAAGATAAAAGTGTTGGTGTTGTTACCTGTCTGTATCGTTCTTTAGCACAGGGGTGGGTGGCTAGCTTAGAGGCTATTGGAACTGCAACGGACTTTCATGCAGGCGTTTTAGTAAGCCATAAACTAGAGGGTATTAAATTCGCCCTTGGTTCGACTATTGTGATTCGTAAAGAAGTACTGGAAGCAATTGGCGGATTTGAAGCGATCGCCGATTATCTTGCAGATGATTTCCAACTGGGCTACCTCCCAACCCAAGCTGGCTATAAAGTTGTACTTTCCGACTGTGTTGTGGAACACGTACTGGCACCCACTACACTAGCAAAGGCGATCAAACATCAAATACGCTGGGCGCGTTGTATCCGCGTTTCTCGTCCTTGGGGTTATCTAGGACTCTTTTTTACCTATGGTACTGTCAGCAGTCTATTATTTCTGATTGCGACAAAAGGATCTGTCAGAGGCTGGATTATACTAGTGATCACCTGGATGATGCGGTTGACAATGGGATGGGTAGTAGGCGTTAAAAGTCTTCGCGATCCATGCAGCCAAAAGTTTTTTTGGCTTATTCCCATACGTGATCTCATCGGCTTTCTCATCTGGTGCTATGGTTGGCTTGGTAAAACAATTGAATGGCGAGGGCGGAGATTAAGATTAACTAATGACGGCAAACTGGAAAATAGGGAATGAGGAATGGATATAGCGATTCTCAGTTGTATCTCATACACACTATCCCTTGCCCAATATTGGGAGAGGGGTGTCCACAGTTGTCACTCAAACGATAAATATTATAGTAGATTTGTTTCCGTGCCTTGTGTACTAGTAAGGAGTGGGGCAGAAGTTTTTGGTAGCGATATTAATAGAACTGTTGCGAAAATTGCCAAAGCCTTAGTAGAAGTTAACGGCTATTTCTCTTGACGATAATTTTAAAATGAGGCGTTGAATTGATAAACCACAACGAAACAAAAAGTAGTTTTTTAGGTGTCAAAAGTTTTATTGTTATTTTGCTGCTAGTCGTCCTTCAGGCATTAGGAGACGTTTGCGTAAGTCACGCTATGCATGAAGTAGGAAAAGTTACACTACTTGAACTGGACGATATGCTGATGTTCGGGTTGAGAATGCTTTTCAATCCTTGGCTCGATCTCGGCATGTTTCTTCTGCTAATATATTTTCTCTTATACTTAGCCTCGCTTTCATGGATCGATCTGAGCTATTTACTTCCCATGACAACAATAGGATACGGGCTAAATGCTTTGTTTGCATGGCTAATGTTGAAAGAGCAAGTGACTTCAACTCGATGGCTTGGGACATTATTTATTATGGGCGGAGTCCTTATAGTTGGTATGGGGGGTCATTTGAGAAGTAGGCGGGAGGCACTAGATTCCTCTAAAGAAGGAAGGCATGAACACCCATTATGATTAAACTCATAAAAAAATAGGGTGTAAGCATGAAGATTTGGTTGGCAATTATGACGATGACACTCACAGATACTAGTAGTTCCCTACTTGTTTCCAAAGCTATGAAGCAGACGGGAGAAATTTCTACTCTGCAACCGCGAAAGCTTTTAAGTATTGCAAATCGTGCAGTTAAAAATCCCTTGTTCGTCTCAGGCTTTTTCTTACAAGCTTGCACATTCTTTATCTATTTAACAGTATTAAGCTGGGCTGATTTAAGTTTAGTGACTCCAGCAACATCGATTAACTACTTGATTGGTATTGTCGGTGCAAAATTCTTTCTAAAAGAGAATGTCACAAAAGAACGATGGCTCGGAGCTATTTTGATTGGTTTTGGTGTTACTTTAGTTTTACTGTAACAGTTGACAATATAGAGTCATTAAATATTAATGCATTTAAGAATATCAGGTTTTCTATTTACATGCAGCATTTATTCTCTTCATTTTTACTTTCAGTCTCATATAACGTTGATAACTTTGCTGTAGGCATAGCCTATGGTGTCAAGAAAATAAAAATAGGTATATCGGGTAACTTAATTATTGCCATATTTTCAGCTTCTGGGACATATGCCTCTATGTCTTTAGGAGCAATCTTTAGTAAATTTATGTCTGCCAATTTAGCCAATATAATTGGTTGTGGAGCTTTGGTTGCTGTAGGTATCTGGGGTTTATGGGATACATTAAAAACAGAAATACAAAAGAAAAGACGTAAAAGAAAATCTTCCCATGAACTTTCTTACAATGCTTTTATAGAAGAACCGGAAAGAGCAGATTTAGATAACTCTCTTTTCATTGATGTTAGAGAATCTATTAGTATAGCCTTAGCGTTAACAATTAATAATTTAGCAGGTGGTATCGGAGCCGGACTTTCAGGATTGGATGTGAATATTACGAGTTTTTTAACCTTTGTATTGAGTTTATTAGCAATTTTATTAGGCTATGCTCTCGGTGAAAAGTTCACCTCAAGAATGTCTGGAAAGTGGGCAGGAATTGTCTCTGCATTTCTGATTATCTCAATCGGAGTATTTGAATACTTTAAATAAGCCAAAGTCACAGGAGTTTAGCGAAGGAGATGTTTTGAAAGTTAAAGATAAGAACGGAAGTTTCAAAGTGCGGGACAATGATTGTGTAATTCGCTACGTGTAGCATCCGTTTCTAAAAGAGTAAGATTTCGCCGTCACAAACGTGAATTACATAGATACTTATCGACTACTCTCTAATATCCGATTTAATTCTCCAGGTGACATCACTGGAATTCCTGCATCCACAAACCCAGACGCATCACGAGTTATAATCGCATCCACTCCGTGGGCCATTCCGCAGGCATACTGTACTGCATCCTCAAAATCTGGGAAATTCAGTGCAATCGCCTGTTCCAAAATAGTTCTATTAACCTCACAAATATGCAAATCCGTCAACACTTGGGCGATTGCATCTTGAGCTACCATTACGCTTGCCACTCTACGAACGATATAATATATGTTGGTGATTGTTGTTGCGGCGATAAACCCTTCCACTTCACCAGTATCAACCCTCGCAAACAGCCTTACCGCATCTAGGACAAAAGGTTCTCGCTCTTGCAAGAAGTCAAGAACGACGTTCGTATCAATTAGAACTCGCATTACTGGTATTTATTGGTGAGATAGGTAATATAATCTGCTGCAATATCTTCATTACCTGATCCAGATACACTTTTTGCAATACCTCGTAACCTGGATAAATTCCCTTTCTTCTGCATTGGGCGAGTTTCCTGCTTTAGCGATTCCAGTAGCGTTTGTACCAGTTGCCAACGTTCATTGATCGATAATTGCAGCGCCTGTTTTTGCAATTCTTGCAATATCATCAGCATTCTCCTAGCTGTAACAACCACATCGATTGTAAATCTAATTGAAAAAATTTGGATTTGGATTTCATAAACCGATTCAGGCGACAATTGACGAGTTCAAGATTGTAAAGAAAGATGTGACCAATGGATAGCCCAAACTTGGGAGAGGGGCTGGGGGGAATGGCACGCTCGAAAACCTAAAAAGGGGCTGACACGGAGAGACGGTGACGCGGTGACGCGGGGAAAATTCTATCTCCGCGTCCCCGTCTCTCCCCTCTCCGCGTCAGTCTCAACCCTAAACTTCGTGCCATTCAGGGCTGGGGGTGTTCTTAAAGGTAGGTATTTTATATTTGGTCATTTTTTTAATATTTCAGCTGATTTAAAAATCCTGAAACGACCAAACCACGTTAGACAGTTGAGAATTTTCTCAACTATTTTCGAGATTCTAAAAAACCTACCCTTGAAAGGGCTGGGGATAAGGGCGAAAGTGCCTGAGATATAACACCAGAAGCACTATAGTATAATTACGCAAACTAGATGTCAAACTCAGACCCCCAATTTCAGAGCGAGAATCGGGGGTCATGTTTGTGAATGTTATGGAAAGTAGTCGCTCGTACAAAGTTTATGGGGTTTAAGTCAGAGCAAAAACCTTGACTTAATGACTATTCGTTGCTTACTACGAACTCCTTAAAGTTAAAGACGACTTGGATTAGGTTTTTGCCAAACCAAGCACGTTGCCGATAGAACGACCTAGATTTTGCGGTTCCATTGCATCCATCACAGCGGTTGGTTCATAACCGCAGTGCATCATGCAATCTGTACACTTAGGATTGCCACTCTTTTGACCATACTGACTCCAATCAGTTTTGTCTAAAAGTTCTTTAAAGGTCGCGTAATGACCTTCGTTCATTAGATAGCAAGGCTTCTGCCAACCGAGAACGCTATAACTGGGACTACCCCAAGGTGTACATTCGTAATCTTTTTCACCTGTCAGAAAATCTAAAAAGAACGGACTGTGGTTAAAGTTCCAATTTTTCTTACCAGCTTTGAAAGGTGTCAGAATTTCGCGGAAAAGGGCGCGTGTCTGTTCGCGCATGAGAAAACGGTCTTGATCTGGTGCCCATTCGTAGCTGTAACCAGGGGAAACTGTAATGCCGTCAGTGTTAAGTGTGCCGAGGAAGTCAAAGAACTCCTGCATTTTTTGTGGATCGACACCGTCAAATATTGTTGTGTTAGTCACAACACGAAAACCTTTGGCTTTAGCAGCACGAATAGCTTTAACGGCAGTATCAAAAACACCTTTGCGATCAACACACTCATCGTGCCATTCCCGCCACCCATCAAGATGTACGTTAAAAGTCAGATAAGGGGAAGGTTTAAATTTATTTAGGCTTTTTTCTAGTAACAAGCCATTGGTACAGAGGTAAATGATTTTTTTACGTTGCACCAATCCCCGGACAATTTCATCTATTTGGGGATGCAGTAGAGGTTCTCCTCCAGGAATGGAGACAACAGGCGCACCACACTCTTCGACTGCTGCAAAGCACTGTTCTGGAGTTAGATTTTGTACCAGTACTTCTTTGGGATGCTGGATTTTACCACAACCAACACAGGCAAGATTACACCGGAACAGAGGTTCTAACATCAAGACTAAGGGAAAACGTTTCCGCCCAAAAAGACGTTGGGTAACTAGATATTTCCCGACTTCCAAAACTTGTTGTACGTGTATTGCCATCGCTCTTATCACTCCTGTTTTATTATCTGCTGGTTGTTGGTTGTTGGTTGTTAAAAACTGTCATTAACCATTAACTACTAACTCTGAACAACTAACCACTAAACGCTTCCCTTGACATATCCTTGAGTCACAAACCAATCTACAGCATCTTGGAGTGCTATGTTCAAAGGAGATTGTGGGAGACTTAATTCCCTAACAGCCTTTGAAGCATTGTAGTACATGGGTTGCATTGCCATACGCACGCCATCTAAGGGAACGGATGGTGGTTTACCAAGTGGTGCGAGAATTTTTTCATCAACCCAAGCAACGCTTAAAGGTAACCAGGCTGGTACAGCTTGTTGGGGCGCACTTAAACCTGTTATCTGAGCGAGTTGATCGAGTAGTTGCTTGAGAGTTAGGTTTTGGTGTCCCAAAATGTAGCGATCGCCCGACTTTCCCCGTAGTAAAGCCAGTAAATGTCCCCAAGCGACATCTCGTACATCAATAAAATTTAATCCAGTATCCATATACACGGGCATTTCTCGGCGCAAAAACCGCAGTATAATATCTCCCCCGGTTGGGGTAGGTTTGATATCCATTGGACCAATGGGAGTACTGGGATTGACCACAACAACCTCTTGACCGGCACCTGCTGCGTGCATAGCTTCTTGTTCACCCAAGAACTTAGACTGCTTGTAGTAACCAATAAGTTCCCCTAAAGGACTTTGATGTGTTTCATCTACGACCAAACCTGCTTTTCCCACGCCAATTGCAGCCACCGAACTGGTATAAACAGTACGTTCAATTCCCGCTTTTTGAGCGGATGCCAATACATTGCGCGTACCGAGAACATTGTGACGGTAAAGCGCTTCTTGGTCTTTTTGCCAAAGCGAATAATGAGCAGCGACATGAAACAGATACCGACAGCCTACCATCTGCTGCCATAAATCTGGGTCATTGAGGTCACCTGTGACAATTTCAACATCTAATTTTTTTAGGTTTTCCAATCTGCTGTTGGAACGCACTAGTGCTTTTACTGTGTATCCTTCTTGTACTAGTAACTGTACCAAGTTAGCTCCAACAAAACCCGTACCACCTGTGACAAAAACCTTTCTAAATTTTGGATCACTCAACGTAGAATTTCCCTAATTTTTTATGGAAAAATTATGAATAATATAGTGCCACTAAATCATTGATACAAGCGCTGAAGCGCTTACTACGAATTTTTATCACACTTCAATGAGTGTATGTTCGTCACCAAGGAGTCAGAGTTACTTTACATAAGTTTTAGAGGCTTTAAATCGCTTGCGGGGAAATAAATCATCCAAAAGGGTGTAGACAACAGGCACAACAATTAAGCTGAGTACAGTAGAACTTATCAACCCGCCAGCAATAGCTATAGCCATAGGCGATCGCAACTCAGAACCCGCGCCTAAACCCAAAGCAATCGGCACCATCCCCAAGATAGTAGCAGCAGTGGTCATCATGATTGGTCTAAGTCGCACCGGTCCCGCTTTCAAAATAGCGTCTGTACGGTTCAACCCGATTTTACGTAATTGGTTGATATAATCCACAATTAAGATGGCATTTTTATTACTTAGTCCCAGCAAAAAGACAAAGCCAATCAGCGAGATCATGCCAAAGTCGCTTTTTGTAAATAGTAGTGCTAGCATTGCCCCTACTAATGCCAAAGGCAAAGAAATACCAATAGCCACAGGGTCTACCCAACTTTTAAATAGCCCAATCAACACCACAATAATGCACAATGTTGACAGTAAAAGAGTTGTGCCAAAACTGCTGAAAACTTCTCCACTACGTGCTGAATCTCCTCCTAAATCGAAAGAAATGCCCGGAGGTAGCATTGTCTTAGCTTCAGCTACCAATTTATCAGTGGCATCACCGACAGAGAGATTTTTACCAAGATTGGCTCTAATATACGCTACTCGTTGGTGATTCTGACGCTCTATCTGAAAAATTTGGTTTTGTGCATCTGCTACACCTGTCACTGTGACATCCACGAATCCCGGTAGTTTCTCAACGCGAGCTTTTATTGCTTTGGCCGCTTTACTCAAAGCCTTAATGTCATTTCCTTTAAGCGCGACTTCTAAGGGTTTTTGCTCACCTGTATCGACAAATGAAATATCTTCAACACTTGTCGTGACACCAGTTTGTGAAGGTAACGACGAACGTAATTGATCTTCAAACTCTGATGTTTTAAGAAGGCGATCGCTCTTCAGCTTGACATAAAGTTTACCTTTATTCGGCTCACCTTCACGGGAACCCACCACCGTAAATACCGTTTCCACTATAGGATATTTTCTTACTACCGCCTCTAGCTTCTTAGCAACTTGAAGAGAATCATTTAGAGGATAAGGAACCTGGATCAAAGTTGAGCCAGTCGCTTGCGGAGGTTCCCCCCGTTGTGCGAACTGGCGTGCTTGGGAGCCTGCGGTGGAAGCGGTTGTCTTGCCTTCGGCGAGGAGCTTTCGGGTTTTCCTTCGTGGCGTTTCCGAGACTGAATTTATACTTTGAATTGAAGACTGTGAAGAAGACGCGGAAAGTTGTTGCGCTCTATTCCCGGTGTCCCCTTGTCCTTGCCCTGGAAAACTCGGAAGAGGAGCAGTATAAATAATATTAAACTCGCCACGATCTAATTTAGGAATAAATCCTTTGGGAATCAGCTCGATGAGTGCTATTCCTCCTACAAGGCTAAGCACAGCTAACCCCATGACGATAGCTCGATGACTTAGAGACCAGTGCAGCAAATTCTGATAAAAATTAGTAAAGCCTAGCCACAATTTTCCTTCACGGTGATAATAATATGAGGATTTTGGCTTCAGCCAGTAGATAGCTAGAACTGGAGATAAGGTGCGGGCAACTAACAAAGAAGTCAGCATCGCGGCGGCGATGGTGATCCCAAAGGGTTTGAAAAACTGACCAATTGCCCCACCCATAAAACCCACAGGCAGAAAAACTGCTACAGCTGTCAACGTTGCTGCGGTAACAGTCAAACCGATCTCATTCGTAGCTGCAAGGGCTGCTTTTCGGGGACTTTCGCCATTTTCAACGTGTCGCATGATGTTTTCGACATCAACGATCGCATCATCAATAATGCTGCCAATCACCAGCGCCAGTGCCAACAGCGTAATTGTCTCCAAATTGAAGCCGTAAATCGCCATGACGATTAAGGTTCCAAAAAGAGAGGTAGGAATCGCCAGTGCGGAAATCAAAGTTGCTTGCCAGTTTAGCAAAAAAGGAAAAATGACAATGACTGACACAACAACAGCTTCAATCAAAGAATCTATCGTCGCCTGAGTGGCGTTGCGGATATACTCAGCTTGAGTTGCAGCTAGCTTTAGTTGTACATTGGGCAGAGTAGCCCGCAGTTTTTGCACTTGTTTCTCTACCTGAGAGACAACTTCCAAGGTGTTGGCATTACCCCGTTTAATCACTTGAAAAGCCAAAGCATCTTTGCCATTGAACCTGACTAACGTTGCTGCCTGTTGAAGTGCAGCCGCCTTTGTCTTTTGGTTAGCTGATGCACTTTGATCGCCTAACAATACAACTTTCAAGACTCCTGGAAGTTTAGCGATCCCAGGCATTATCTTGTCTTGAGCAAGCTTGGTTAGTTGAGTTAAACTTTGTTTTGGACTTTCAATTGCATAACTAATGGCAGCAGACTCGTTGAGGTTGAGGGGAATAATTTTGAAAGTTGATCCCTTAGTCAAAGTCAGCTTGTGAAGTGCTGTTTGGACTTTACGAGTCGATTCTTCCAAGTTAGTGCCGACAGCAAAGGATACACTGACAGCAGTTTCACCTGGATAGGTAGAGGAATTAATCTCGTCGAGTCCTTCTAGAGAGCGGAGGCGTTGTTCTAGTGGTTTAGTAAGCTTTGTCTCTGTCTCCACAGCACTCGTGAGTGGGGCAGACGCATTCACTACGACCACTGGATAAGTTACGTCTGGAAACAAAGCATACTTGAGAGAGCTGAAAGCAAAAATTCCAGCTACCATGACACCAATCCAGAAACAGATCGTCAACCTAGAGTATCGGATCGCTAGTCTAGAAATATTCAGGCTTTCTCGTAGGGATGTTCGGTGATTGGGCTTTACCATCTTAAATTAAGAGGGTCACTCATTTTTGATTGTATGCTCAATGACTAGTCACTAGTTGTATAGAAGTTAAATTGACGGTATTGTTTCAAAAAATGACACACAACATGAAAATTGGCTCTGTTGCTCACAAAGAATTATTCTGCCAAAGTTTTATAGATACTTACCATGATTTCGAGCCAGAGCAGCTTCCCTGGCCTAAGCTTGATGATACAGCATTAGCTATTTTACGAGGAATCCCCTTTTGGGAGAAAGCGTTTGATACTGAGCGAGAAGCCGGAGTTCTTGTCAATGCTTACGCAGAAATGGTGAGTGATCCGGTGTTAAAAGAAGCGATCGTCCTTCAAGGAAAAGAAGAATCACGTCACGCCCGACTGATTAAAACACTCATTGAGCGTTATGGTATTGAAGTTACAGAACGTCCTGCCGTTAAGCTAAAGAGCGATGTCGAGCAAGCTTTTACAGTTTTTGGCTTTGAAGAGTGCCTGGATACTTTCTTCGCTTTTGGGTTGTTCGATCTGGCACGTGAAACAGGCATCTTCCCAGAGCAACTATTTACAATCTTCGACCCCATCATAGATGAAGAGGCACGTCATATCGTGTTTTTCGTCAATTGGTTCACTTACATGCAGGCTTCACGAAATCAGGGATTCGTCCCACTCCGCATGACAAAAACTCTTTGGTACTACGGCAAAGCCCTCAGTAATTTAGTCACTGCCTTTAGCGGTAACGATAATAGTGATCTCAGTTTTACTGCTACCGGAGCAAGTTCCTTTACAATGGACTTAACACCCGAGAAATTTCTCAGTGTTTCTCTGGCGGCAAACAAAAGACGGATGAGCAAGTTTGACAAGCGACTCCTACAACCACAACTCATCCCTAACATTGCTAGTATTGCCTATAACACCCTTCAGTTAATCCCCAAACGCAAACCCCAAGCTGTCGAAAGTCCTAACCTAGGTTAGAACCCCGTATTTTGGGAAAGCTAGTAGTAAGCACTTTAGTGCTTTCCTTAGCCCTCAACGCTTACTACTAGATCTGATGTACAAATATCGTCATCTGACACTTCCACAAAAAGCTGAATTAGTCAAGCAACGTTTAAGTCGCGGTTATCCACCTCACTCACCTCCCCATCCAGTACGAGATCGGTTTCTTTATTTATTGACAGCTGCTTGCTACGAACATGAGTGTCATTTGAAGTCCGAATCTCGTCGCCAACAACTGATAGATATGCTATCAGAGAAATTTATAGCCAATGACGTAGAAATTCGAGCTTGGGTTATCTTGCCTAATCACTACCATCTTTTAGTGTATCTTGAACATTTTGATGTTTTGGGTAATTTATTTCGTACTATTCATGGTGCCACTTGTCGTCAATGGAATCTTGAGGAAAATGTAACTAAGCGAAAAATTTGGTATCGCTATACTGATAGGGCTATTCGCTCAGAACGCCACTATCATACAGTTCTCAACTATATTCATTACAATCCTGTAAAACATAGTTGGGTAAAATCTCCATACGAGTGGATTCACAGTAGTGTTCACTCGTATTTACAAGAGTATGGACGACAATGGTTGCGCGATTGTTGGACTCAATATCCAGTGAGAGATTATGGTAGTATTTGGAATGATTAGAAAGCTGACTTTAGTGCTTTTGAGCGCTGAAGCGCTCACTACGGACTCACTATGAGTACTTTAATTAATTTTTTGTGTGCAACCATTTCAAACAATTCTAATCTGTCAGGGGGCTGAGTATCAGGCTGTGTGTAGAGGTTTAAGCCGTGCGTCAGGCACTTTACCGTCAGCGATCGCTATCCCCGTCGGCAGGAACTCTTTGACGTATTTACATGAGAAATTTGAGAGTAAAAAAGAATTGCCGTCTAGTGTATTGGTCATGGGTCTGTGTGGCAGCTTGACCCCACGCTACACTGTAGGTGATATTCTACTTTATCGGGATTGTATTTATCAAGGTTCGCTTCTCAGTTGTGATCGCACTCTCACTGCACAGCTTGCCTCGCATTTACAAACAGAGGCTTTTTTAGTCACAGCGTTAACAAGCGATCGCGTAATTTGTCATGCAGCAGAAAAACGTCATCTCGCTCAAACTTCAGGAGCTGATGTTGTGGATATGGAAGGCTTTGGTATCCTAGAATTTTTCCGACAACTTGGGGTAGCAGTGGCAATACTGCGAGTTGTAAGTGACGATTGCTACCATGATGTACCAGACTTGACACCAGCACTGAATGATGGTTCGCTTCAGCCTTTGCCCTTGGCGATCGCAATGCTTCGACAACCGCTCGCCGCAACTCGACTGATTCGAGGTGCGATGCTTGGACTAAAAGTTTTAGAACAAGTGACAACTTCACTCTTTGAATTAAAAATTAAAACTTAAAAATTTGTGTGCAAAATAATATGCAGCTTCACAGTTAATAATTCTTCTGGAATCCTCCTCTAAGAAGAGTAGGGCTATGGCGACAGGAGGAGTCGATATTGGTAGTTAGATAGATATTGTAGTTAAGAATCTTTGCCCAACCAAAATTTCCAAATCTAGATTAAGTAAAAAATATGGCAGACACAAGCATTAAGAAAGTAGACTCTGCTCATTCGCCTAAAGGTCAACAAGGTCAGAAGTATCTTGCATCTGGTAAATCTTTGTCAATGCGCCTTTGGGAAGATGAACAACCAGATGAAACTAAAGAACCAGCTTCTAGAGAGTATGAAACTGTTGGTTATGTCATTAGTGGTCGAGCTGAGTTACATATTGAAGGTCAAGTCGTCTTACTAGAAACTGGGAACTCCTGGGTAGTGCCAAAAGGTGCATCCCACACTTACAAAATTTTGGAATCATTCACAGCAGTGGAAGCCACCAGTCCACCTGCGGAAATTCACGGTCGAGACGAGAGTTAATCTTTTCTATTAGTATAAGTAGTGTTCGCTTTGGCAAGCTGTTAAAGCGGTTTTGAGATTCTGTTAAGACATTATACTATCAGAACAAACAGCAGCAACAGTTTTCCTGGTATACACAAATTACGTAAGTAACTATGTATACTAAATCTATCTGGTTACTTCCACTTATTAGCGTACTGTACCCCATCCAAACAAAGTTGCAGATGGGGTTTAGTCGGATACTCGACTTTTACATTTTTTTATCGTCAGGAAATATAGCGAGTTCACTTTCTGGATCAAAGAAGTGAATTTTCTCTATGATCAGAGATAACCACAATTGCTCGCCGAGACGCATAAAACGGTCTGGGGGAACTCGTACTTGCACTGCACTCATGGCTTCTTGAAAACTAGGTTCGATAAATTTGGTAGATAGATAGATATCGTTACCTAGGTTTTCGATTGTTTCTAGTTGCACCTGCCAGTTTTTGGTTGCAGGCACACTAACCACTAAGTGTTCCGGGCGAATTCCTAAAATTAGAGTTTGCCCATCGTATTTTTGTAAGGCAGTTTCCCAAACCTCTGGTAGTGTAAGACGAAAATCTCCGTGAGTAATCAATCGAGGAGCATGAAACTCTACTGAAATAAAATTCATTGGCGGGGAACCAATGAATTGAGCAACAAACAGGTTAGCTGGACGGTTGTAAAGTTCTAATGGAGAAGCAACTTGCAGGATTTTACCTTCACAGAGGACAGCGATGCGATCGCCCATTGTCATTGCTTCGGTTTGATCGTGAGTCACGTAAATCGTTGTTGTACCTAGCTGGCGTTGCAGTTTCACTATTTGGGCACGGGTTTCAGTGCGGAGTTTGGCATCTAAGTTAGAAAGCGGTTCATCCATCAGAAAGACTTGGGGATTGCGTGCGATCGCTCTTCCTAGTGCGACTCGTTGCCTTTGACCACCAGATAACTGCTTGGGTAAACGATTTAGTAATGCTTCAATTTGTAAAAGTGAAGAAACATTCCGCACTCGTTCATCTACCGCCCGTTCTTTGTCAGAAATGTAATGTAATCCCTTGGGAAGCGATCTCGTTAGTCCTACAAGTAGATTAAAAGCCCAACCTTGGATAGAGTTTGAGTTACCCTTCTGTATGTCTTCCCCTGTCACTATCTCGCCAAATCCCCCTCCTCTGCGACGGAGTCCAAAAGCTATGTTGTCATAAACTGTCATATGGGGGTAAAGGGCATAATTTTGAAACACCATCGCGATGTCTCTTTGCTTGGGTGGCAAATCATTTAATGGGCGATCATTCATCCAAATATTGCCACCAGTCATTGCCTCCAAACCAGCAATTAACCGCAGCAGAGTGCTTTTCCCACAACCCGAAGGTCCTACCAGCACCATAAACTCCCCATCTGCTACCGTTAAGTTGATCCGTCGTAAGACATTCACGCCTTCCCCACGATGAGCAGAAGCAACATCTCCTTTACGAGTAGGAAAACTTTTATAAACGTTTTCTAAAACAAGCTGCGCCACGAGTTTTTCAAATAACTGTAATGTTCATTGGTTACTAGTCATTAGTCAAGAGTCAAAACAACTTGGAAAAATAACTTTGGAACGTTTAGCGCTTATAATACACCGGAATCTTAACGATGGTAGCTCTCTGTTGCCTAATTTGGTACAATTATACTAGTGATGAAAGCTTGTCACACTCAAGCTGCTCGCTGTGTGCAGAAAATAACTTGACTTTTTTGCTAAAACAAAATCAAACGTTTAAGTCATTATATTGATTATTTAAGAAAATATTAAGAATTGCTCAAAGGGCAACAAATATTAGCTATTTGTCAACTATTTCAATTAGGACAAATAAAAGCACGAGCGCTCTCAGCTAAAAAAGGAATTTGGCAAACATTAAGTAAGCTAATCCGAACTTTTACAAGTTATGCAGGCGCTCTGACGTGCAAATGAAGTTTTCCAACTCGTTACTCAATTGAGAGGATTCATTATGAACAACTGTATTTTGATGGCCGAAATTATTCAAGAACCGCAACTGCGCTTTACGTCGGATAATCTGGAAGTCACTGAGATGCTCGTGCAATTTTCAGCACTGAGAGAGGGTGAAGCACCAGCGACTTTAAAAGTCATCGGCTGGGGCAACATGGCAAAAGAAATTCAGCAAAACTACCATCCTGGCGATCGCGTTCTCCTTGAAGGACGCCTAAGTATGAATACAAAACCCCACCCAGAAGGGTTCAAAGAAAAACGTGCTGAGTTAACTGTGCAAAAGATACACAATCTCGGAACAGGTTTCGAGATTGCACCACCATCAGTTGCTGTCACACAATCAGAACGGGCAACTTCGTCCCAGCAATCCGCTCCTAGTTACGAGTCGCCGCTTCCCACATCTACTAAGGCAAAAAATAACAGCCTCAGCGTTACTCCTCGAAATGAACCTGAGGAACGCATACCTCAAAGCACAAATTTTGAGAAAAAGTCTTATCCGGTAGCAATTGAAGAAAACCCGGATACGGACGACATCCCGTTTTAAGTCGAATTACTTAAGGAAATTGCACAGTCTTTCCAAAGGTTCGTAGATGCGTGGAGAGCATTCGTAGGCATAGCACAGCGCAGCTACGAACTTAAAATATCTTTTATACTATAGCGCTTTTGGTGCGGCATCTCATAGACTCTCGCCCTCACTCCACCCTAACAGATACCCCTCTCGCAAACCTCGGAGAGGAAAGTTTGTATGTGACTCAACAGAGATACACCGCATTTTATAGTCAGCAGTGGGCTAAACTAACAAAAATAAGTCAGTAAGCGTAAATAAACATAATTTTCCATTGGGGCTGTTAATGGTTAAAAATTAGTTATTATTGAGCTTCACAGCATCTCGACTTTTGTATACATATGTAGGTTTTTTTGTGCCAACCTACACAATATTCAGAACTGCTGTTAAAATCCGAATAATTTTCAAATACAATCGATATCCGACCGATGAATCCTATCATGGTAGAAGCCGCTGGATTCATCTGTGGAGTCAATTTAAAATCCTTACATCCGCATATCTTCCGAACTCAACCGTGGGGTTAATCTCAAAATAACGCCACATGCTTCTAAAATCCACGCATCTAAAATCGAATCACGACTCCCATGAGACAGACTGTCCTAAATGTTAATAATCTACAAGTTGAATTTTCCAGTGAAGGCAATATCCTTAAAGCCGTAGATAATATTTCCTTTGAGTTGCAACAAGGAGAAACTTTAGGAATTGTTGGAGAGTCGGGTTCGGGAAAGTCTGTCACATCTTTAGCAGTGATGGGTTTGGTGCAAACTCCAGGTAGGGTAAGTGGTGGTGAAATTTGGTTTCGACCTCAAGAGAATGGTGCACCCATCAATTTGCGAGAGTTACGTGCCGAAGAAGTGCAGCTTTACCGAGGTGGCGACATCGCCATGATTTTTCAAGAACCGATGAGTTCGCTCAATCCAGTTTATACAATTGGGTTTCAGCTCGTAGAGGCAATCCAGCGACATCAGAACGTTTCTGCTGTTGAAGCACGACGAATAGCGATCGCCGGACTGCAAGAAGTCAAACTTCTTCCTAGCGATGAGAGTCTCCGTCAGGAGTATCTTGAAACTTGGAAACAAACTTCTCTTCGTTCATCAAGCCCAGACGAGCAAAAGCTGTCACAATTGGTGAACCAACATAAAGACGCGATGCTTGAACGCTACCCGCATCAACTTTCAGGAGGACAGTTACAACGGGTAATGATTGCAATGGCAATTTCGTGCAACCCATTGCTATTAATCGCCGACGAACCTACTACAGCGTTAGATGTGACGGTGCAAGCAACAATTCTTGAATTGCTGCGAGAATTACAACTGCATCGGAACATGGCAATGATATTTATTACCCATGATTTGGGATTAATTGCGGAAATTGCTGACTCTGTAGCAGTCATGTACAAAGGTAAAATTGTCGAGCAAGGCTCGGCTGAGCAAATTTTTAGTAACCCGCAACATCCATATACGAAAGGTTTGATAGCCTGCCGCCCGACTCTCAACCGCCGTCCGCAAAAACTGCTAACAGTTGCCGACTACATGAATGTTGAGGAGAAACCAACAGGAGAGTTGGTGATTCAATCCAAACAACCTAAAGAACTGCCGGAAGTGACTGCTGAGGCAATAGCAAATCGATTGGCTTCTTTAGAACAGCAGCTACCCTTATTGCAAGTCAAGGACCTCAAGGTTGGTTTCCCAGTGCGAGGGGTGTTTGGTGGGACAAAACGCTACACTATGGCAGTGAATGGTGTTTCCTTTGAGATCAAAAAAGGGGAAACTCTAGGATTGGTAGGAGAATCTGGTTGTGGCAAAACAACTTTGGGGAGAACTTTGCTGCAACTCATCAAACCGATGGGCGGTCAGATCTTGTTTGAGGGGCGAGAGATCCTTACCCTGAAGGGACAACAATTGCAGCAGTTACGACGAGAAATGCAAATTGTCTTCCAAAACCCCTTTAGCTCCCTCGATCCTCGGATGAAAATTGGGGAGGCAATTATGGAGCCTTTGGTAATACACTCAATAGGGAAGACAAAACAGCAACGTCGAGAACGAGTCGCTTATCTTCTAGAACGGGTTGGATTGAATGCTGACGCTATGAACCGTTATGCCCATCAGTTTTCAGGTGGTCAGCGTCAGCGGGTTTGTATTGCCCGTTCCTTGGCATTAAATCCTAAGTTCATCATCTGTGATGAATCAGTGTCAGCGTTGGACGTGTCTGTACAGGCACAGGTGCTGAATCTCTTGAAAGAATTACAAGAGGAGTTTGGGCTGACATACATCTTCATCTCGCATGATTTGAGTGTGGTGAAATTTATGAGCGATCGCATCTTAGTTATGAATCGCGGTCAAATTGTCGAACAAGGAACAGCCGAAAATATCTACCTTTCACCTAAAGAGGAATACACCCGCAAGTTAATTGAGTCGATTCCCACAGGTAGTGCCGAACGGATGCAAAAGCGGCAAGCAAGATAATTCGTACTCTCTGTTGAGTTTTTAGCTAGCTATCCTTAATAGAAAACCCAGAGTTCTCAAAGAAAACCTAACCGTTAGGTTATTAAGCTGTTCCACACCTAGTTTGCATATAATGGAAATAGGATAAAGTCGTAAAGC
>JAQYWO010000169.1 GCA_029379215.1 Rhizonema sp. PD37 | reverse complement strand
AATATTGGTAAATGCTCTATACAATTTTAAACTACATAAATAAAATGATAAAAGAGGGTTGTTGTGACTACTTTCACCAACCCCAATATAAAGTTGTTTTTGTTAACGCCAGTAAGCGTGACAATTGCATTTTTTATTCGGAATTCTTGTTCAAATAGGTCATTGATCGCCTAGTTTACGTTGCAATCTTCTTAAAGACTGATAGATTTCTGGAAGGCGGGTGATTGCGGCCGAAACTTTCAAGTAAGTTTTATGGGGTAAGGCAGGAATTCCTGAAACCATGTCTCCTGGCGCAACATCACTGTGGATGCCGGCTTTAGCAGATATGATCGCTCGATCACCAATCATCACCTGATTGGCAATTCCCACTTGCCCAGCTAAGATCACGCCCTTACCAAGTTTGACACCTCCTGCCATGCCAACTTGACCTGCTAGTGCACAACCTGGACCAATTTCACAACCATGACCGATTTGTACTAAATTATCAATAATCGTCCCGGTTCCTATCCGTGTTTCTCCTACAGATGGGCGATCAATGGCACTGTTTGATCCAACTTCCACACAATCCTCTAAGACAGTGTAGCCAGATTGTTCCATTTTCAGCCAACCTCTATTCGTTGGTACAAAGCCAAAGCCTTCGGCACCGATGACAGCACCACTGTGAATGACACAATTTGCACCAATTTGAGTCCGTTCGTGGATTGTACAGTTGGCGTGTAACGTTGTGCGATCGCCAATCTTCGCTTCTGGATAAATCACCACATTGGGATGGATGCACACTTCGTCACCAATGTCAACTCCTTGTTGAATGACAACGTGAGGACCAATATAAACTTGGCTACCAACTTTTGCACTGGGATGAATTATAGCAGTCGGATGAATTTCTGCGGTAGGACGCCATGGCTGATAAAAAAGTGCGATCGCCTTGGCGAATAAAAGTCGTGGTTGTGAGCTTGCCATCCAGACAACACCGCGTTCTATTGCTTGCGCTTGTAATGCCTCATCTTCAGGTAAGATTAGAGCACTAGCGCTAGTCTTGCCGACCATATTGGCAAATTTCGCTCCTTCTATGTAGCTTAAATGACCGATTGTAGCTTCATCAATGGCCGCCATCCCGATAATTTCCGGGTTATGATCAATGTTCGCCGTGAAACTACTAGATGTCACAGCATCACCAAGTTTTTGTACAATTTCACTAAATTTCATAAAACCTCGTAATTAAGAGAGAATGGGGAATTGGGAACTGTGTTTTTCTTAACCATTCCCCATTCCCCAATTTATTGTTTTAGCAGTAAGTAATATAGTGTACCGTCGCCGCCTGTCACGCCAGCTCGGTCACCTGCTAATTGTCCGCTTCCCATGTAATAATCAACTCTACCGGGTCCTTTGATAGCACTACCTGTATCCTGATCGAGGACAAAACGGCTAACAGTATGATATGCGAGCTTTTCGCCTTCAGCGGGATAGGGTAAACTAGTATTGACAACTGCCAGTGCGCCTCGAGGCATGAGAGATTTATCTGTAGCAATAGAACGCTCGGCTGTGACTGGTACACGAAGACTGCCCATAGCTGGCTCGTTGCCAGTATCATTGAAGAAGACAAAGCGTTGCCAACGCGGCAAATAATTATTCATCTCCTGTGTATGTTGCTGGAAATACCGAGTCACAATAGGTAGTGTTAGACCAGAGGCGGGGAGTTTGTGGTCTTTCAACAGTTGTTTACCGATACTTGTCCAAGGGTAATCTGTTGCACCCGCATAGCTGACAGATGTTGTTGAGCCATCAGTTAGGTTAAGTTGGGCAGAACCTTGGATGTGTATCATATAGGCTTCAAAGCGATCGCGGAACCAATACATCTCCAAACCGTGCAACCGACTTTTCGCGCCCAGCAATGCATCTTTTCCTTCTAATTCTGCTCGTGTCGGATGCGGTTTACTCCATTTGTCAAAATTCGACGGTTTTCGGTAAATTGGATACCTGTATTCTGGAGTCGGAAAACGACTAGCTGTATAAACAGGATTATAATAGGCAGTAAATTTAACAGTACCCCTACCATCATTGCCAACAGACTTGTAAAAGACAAACTCCTGCCGGACAGCAGCTTGTAGTTGCTCTGGGGAGTCAGAACTAACAACTAACTCGCGGAAACGTTGCAAACTTTGACGGACGCGATTGAGGGTTATCTGTGGTACAGCATAATTGTGATACGCGGCAATAGCCTCTTTCGTGTTCATGTAATGAAGGCTATTGTCAATTGATGTCAATAACGCCATGCGATCGCCCGGTTTACCGTTTTCACCCCAAATTTGCTCGTCCCAACCCAAGCATTGATTTGGGAATGTGCAGTCCGTGCCAATCATATCTAATCGTGTAAATGGATACTCTACCTCGACTGGAATTGGTATTGGTATTGGCTGTCGCGGTATTTGAGGTTGAATGGGTATCGGTACTGGCAGTGGCACGACCTCAGTTTGGCTGGGTAACGGCAATGGTGATAAGCCAGGAACTTGACCTGATGCGGACAAGATCGGGTTAATTACGGCAATTGCCAGACTCAAAAAAACCAAAGCAAGCGTTTTTCTCATGATTTAGTTAAATCTTTCCACACTAGAGCTAAAGATTGGTTCCACTCGGATTGCCAAAACCCGACATGGACGCACTACCATATATTCACCCTGAATATTCTTAATTGGCACGCTGATAAAGTCATCGGAAGCAGACTTTGGTACAAGTTCTCCGCTATACCATTTCTGGAAATCTTGAATAGTCGGAAAACGTACTTCTTCCCGATGTCCACCTTCCAGCATGAGATGCACTGCGTATTCATTAGGAGTTTTAGGCATAACGTTGAATCATTTGAAACACATCCAACCCATTGTCATCGACGTAACCCCTGAATGGGAAGGGGAAAGGGGAGATGGAGGGAGAGGGGATTGGGAGAAGAAATTTCTCGCTCGTCCTCGCTATTCCTTCTCTGTTCTGCTTCCTTTTCTTTATTCCTCATTGCTGTATGACGGTTACTTTGCTGCATACGGTTCCCAAAAACAAGGCGTGCGGATCGCTTTGGCGAAAAGACTGAGGTTCAATGTCGTACCTACTTAATCCTTTCGTTAGAATGGTATGAGCGCTCTTTATTACATTCAAGTAAAACTTATAGAACGATTTTTAACACATACCGTACCAATTAATTTATCATCAATACATGAAGATTTTTAAGAGGACATGGCTGCACGATTGATAACAAAAAAAATGACTGCTCTTCTCTGTAATTAAAATAAAACGAGCAAAACTAGGATAAAATTGTCTCAAATAGCAGAAGTTGAAATGGATTGGCAATTATCACGACGTTTATTTATTTTGCATCTATTATTGTTAGCAGTGAGTGGATGTCAATCAACATCAAGCTATGAAGGGGATCTAACTATTGGCGTTATTAATTATGGTGGTGGTGAACAGATAATTAATCAGTTTGATCGCTTCAAAAGCTACTTGGGTGAAAGAACGAAAGCACATATTCAGCTAGAGCCTACTTTTAATGAGAATAGAGCAATTGAGCGCATTCAGGCTGGCGCTTGGTCATTAGTCTTTGCCCCGCCAGGTTTAGCAGCAATTGCGATCAAAAGCTACCAATACGTTCCGCTTTTTCCTTTATCAGATCTCAGCAATCTGCGCTCAATTATAGTTGTTCGCCAAGATAGTCCGCTTCATGATGTGAAACAGCTACAAAATCAAACAGTTGCTCTAGGCGAACTAGGTTCAGCAACCGGATATTATTTTCCTCTTTACAATCTGTACGGTCTTACACTGGCTGAGATTCTATTTGCTCCCACACCTAAAACAGCTCTAGAATGGGTGGCGCAAGGAAAAGTTATTGCTGGTGCTGTCTCAATGGCAGATTTTAATCTCTACAGTTCACAGTTGAGCCAAACCCAATTGCGCGTATTGTTCACAGATCCTCACTATGTTCCACGTGGTGTAGTTTTGATTGGACCAAGTGTAGAACGTAACCGTCAAGACTACATCCGCAAAGTCTTGAGTGAGTTTCCTTCTATTCTAGCTAGTGAAGTGGGATATATACCCAATGGGCAATTACCAGATTACCGTTACATGATTGCTGTTGTCGAGAAGGTGAGAGCGATCGCCGCTCATACCCAAGAGAAACCGACTCACTTGTTTTGAACTATCACAATCTTATTTGATTAAGTAATTTTACTTACGAGTCTTTCAAAAGTCATAGGAACCTCATCTCATTGATAGAGGTGAAACTATAAACGTTTTTCCAATGTTTATGTTTTTTTGAATTCATACAATAAATACAGTTTTTTCAATTACAGCAGTTTTCAATTATTTAGTTTAAGATGGAAGAACTGATCGCAGCTGGCAATTTACGCGAATTCGGTTTCTCATGGTGTCATTTAACAGAATGAACGAAAAAGTAGGGAGTCAGGTGTTACTTGAAGGCTTCGCCTATTGTCTTTTGAAACGCACTCAGGTGGTGTAAGCTGGTACGAAGTTCAATAGCTTGAGATAGTTGAAATAGTGTCTTATGTCGATTATTGCTCTTAGAGCATGGTATCTTGAAAAGTATGAGCCAATGCAAGAACTGGAAAAACGTGCGCCAGATATTCGCCTGAGTAAAAAAAGCTTACTGAAATCGGCACTAAGAGCGGACTTCTTGGAAGAAAGTGAGGATGTAAAAAATTCTACTTGGTTTAGGCACTACCTAGAAGGAGAAAATGTTGAATTTTATATTGAGGGCAGTGGTGGCTATTGCGTAGCTAACATAGACTTAATCAGTCATGAAATTTATTTCACCAAGCTAGCATTGTTATCGCAATTAGAACCAACGATTTTTTTGTGCCATCAAACTGAGTTTATCACAGCAAGCGATGCTTTGCGAGAGGAACTAGTTCAAAGTCTAGAAATTTTGAACTTGCGATCGCGTTTACCTTTAAAATTAATAGAATCTTACCGTCCCAAAGATGCTCCTCTGCGATTGGGAAGTTCCATAATGCGAAAAATTCGGAGGAGTTTATTATTTATTGCTGACGCCACACCGATCGCTGTTCTTGACGGGAAAGAAACTTCCCAACTTCTCCCTAGTCCTCATGTTTGTGTTGAAATTGGCTATGCCATCCAAAGTAAACGCGCCGAGCAAATTTTATTAGCGCAAATGGTGCGAAAGGATTTATCAGGGCAATTTCCTTTTGACTTACCACCAACACAAATTATACAGTTTCATGACAGTACGGAACTCAGTAAAATATTACTCCTAGTCCTTGAAATTCAACTGATGCGATTTAAATTATTTTTTTGAAGTTATGGGATTGGTTTCGGGCTGTTTTGCTCATGTGCAGGTAGTCGTAACAGCTTTGGTGGATTGACTCCAGATGTGCGATTGCGCTTCGCGCAGTGGGAGCAAACCCAATCACGGGAGCCATTAGGGAGCGAAGTCTCTGACTCTTAATGATATGTATTATATCTATAATTTGTGTGTAATGTGGATTATGCTCCTACTGTATTGAGGCGATCACACACGCTGACGTCAACATTGAAACGGCGATCGCTTTTGCATAAGCTGAGGTGACTGACAACTATTACAAATTAGGATCAGATAGTTAACCACAATCACATGGTTTAAATTGACTCCGTGAAAAAAATATTAATATTGTCAGCAAATCCTCAAGATACAAATAAGCTGCGCCTAGACCGAGAAGTGCGGGAAATTCAGGCAGCGCTGAAACGAGCCAAAAATCGAGAGAAATATGAAATCATTACTGAGTGGGCGGTACGGATTGATGACTTGCGCCGCGTGCTATTAGATCACCAACCAACAATCGTTCACTTTTCTGGGCATGGATCAGGTAATGATGGCTTAGCCCTAGAGAATAATTTTGGGCAAACGCAACTTATCAGTACAGAATCTCTAGCAAAGTTATTTGGGTTGTTTCAGGGGAAGATTGAGTGTGTTTTACTTAACGCTTGTTATTCTCAAGCCCAAGTAGCAGCAATTCACCAACATATAGATTGTGTAGTTGGCATGAATCAGGCAATTGGGGATGTGGCTGCTACCGAGTTTGCCATTGGATTTTATGACGCACTAGGTGCAGGTAGATCTTATGAAGATTGTTTTGAAGTCGGTTGTGCTTCTATTGATTTACAAGGAATTCCAGAGTCAGACATACCAGTCATCAAAGTAAGGCGGCGATCGCTCTCTTGTCCTGAAGAAATAAGTCATGAACAAACAGGACGCAAAATTAACTCTACAGACACAGTATTTGCAGGAGAAGAAAACTCACAGCTAGAACACTACGGTAGACTTTCTCAGAATATTAGCGGTGTACAAATGTACGGTAATGGAATGCAAGTCGTACAAGGCAAGCGCAACCAACAAAACATGAGTATTCAAAATGTTGCACCAGATCGTGAGAAACAGCTAACCCAACAAGAAGTCGTTCAGTTACTCTTGCAGATTGAACAATTAATTCAATCCGACTCACAATTACCAGCAGTAACAAAAGAAAAATCACTTAGGTATTTGGGAGCAGCTAGGGAAGAAGCACAATTAGATGAACCGGACAAACAGTTAACCGCCGGAAATCTTAAACGAATGACAGAAATATTAAAAATTTCAAGTGAAACTGTGTCATCCAGTTTTATTTTATGGGACAATATCAAGCTAATACTAACACAAATACATACTTGGCTGGGTGTCGCTAACAACTTCTTCGGTTTTTAAAAGGACTAGTTTATGAGCCAATCCCCGCATCCTCAAGAAAATACTCTACGCACCCAACCCCCAACGGAGCAGCAACTGGAAAATATCACTGTAGATAGTGGATTACAGGTTGTTCAAGGTGAAGGAAATTTCCAACTTCAAGGCGATGGTAATCTTATTACCCTAAATCAAACTCGGATTTTACAAATTTCTGTAGAGGAGATTAAAAGTCTTCAATTTATACAAACTTCACCTTATAAAGGGTTAAAGAAATTTGAGGTAGAAGACAAAGACTTATTTTTTGGTCGTGACCAATTTTTGACAGGTTTGGTCAACGAACTAGAACAAGGCAACCTAATTTTACTCTTAGGAGCTAGCGGTAGTGGGAAATCATCAATTGTGCGTGCGGGATTGATTCCTTGGCTCTTACAAAAATGGGGATCGCAGTTAATACATCTCACATTTACGCCAGATGGTGACCCTTTTGACTCTTTTTATGCCTGCTTACTCGGAAACTACAAGCAAGCAGAAGTCAAAACTGCTCGTGAGGCTAAGGTTGGTACCCTTACTCAGGTGGTGACTAGGCTGAAGCAACTTGATGATTATTGGTTCATTTTTATTGACCAGTTTGAGGAGTTGTTCACTACCAGTGAACCAGAAAAGCGCGACCAGTTTATTACCAGCTTGGTGCAATTGAGTAAAACTAGGGAGCGTTCTATCAAAATTATGGCGACGATGCGGGCTGATTTTTTAGATCGGTTAAGTCCCTATCCTCAACTTGTCAAAGCTACGGATAAACATCGTCCGTTTATTACACAGATGCAATGGGATGACTTGCGCTTAGCTATCGAACAGCCAGCGGCCCAACATGGAGTAGTGTTTGAAGAAGGACTGGCAGAGGAAATCATTAGAGATGTACAAGGACAGGCAGGTTATTTGCCATTGTTGCAATATACACTCAATCTTTTATGGGAAACAGAGGTTAAAAATCACGATATTGAGGATCGTAGGCTCAATATTAATACTTACCGACAATTGGGTGGTGTTCGGGGAGCACTCCAGCAACGGGTTGAGGAGATTTACAAAGACTTGACAGATGAGGAGCAGCTGAGCGCTCAACACATCTTTTTAAGGCTAGTTGAGATTGGTGGGAATGAAGAATCAGGAACCGAGTGGAAACCAGTCCGCAGAAGGGCAATGCGATTTGAGTTTCATGATTCACTTGAAAAAGAAGTGCTGGCTCTGTTGATCGATCAAAACCTGTTGGTGAGTAATCATCAACCTCACTCAGAGGTATCTACGGTTGAGATTGCTCATGAAGCTTTATTGACTTCTTGGCCACGCTTAAATGACTGGATTCAAGAAAACCGTCAGGCGATCGCCCTCCGCAACCGTTTAAATGAAGATGTGGCACGCTGGCAAAAAACGAAAGCAGATGATGAACTATGGAGCGGTTCAAGACTAGAACAAGTCTTGGAACTTAGAAGGAATGAGGCATTTAATAATATTTTAGGTGGCTTTGGTGATCGCGCCAATCAGTTTATTGATGCTAGTTTAGGACGACGCGATCGTCAACGTCGCCGAACGGTTACTAGACTATCTGCTTTTTCTGCTGTGGCATTAGCGCTAGCCACATTCTCGACTATACAGTACCAAAGAGCTGAAACATCTCAAATAACTGCCCTACGGCAAACCTCAGAAGCTAGTTTTGCTGCTAATAGAAATAAGTTGGATGCTTTACTAGTCGGCTTGGAGGCTGCCCACCGCTCAAAATCCCAAATTTGGGGTAACACCGATCCGCAAAAGCAGCCGGAAATGAAGGCAGCGTTGGGGAATGCAATATACTGGACGCGAGAGCAAAACCGTCTGGAAGGGCATCTAGCCACAGTTCAAAGTGTTAGATTTAGCCCAGATGGTCAGATACTTGCCACAGCCAGCCACGATAAAACTGTGAAATTATGGCAATCAGACGGCAGCCTGATCAAGACCTTAGAGGGACATACAAAACCCGTGCTGAGCGTTAGTTTTAGTCCCGATGGGCAGATTATCGCTTCCGGCAGTCAGGATGGAACAGTCAGGCTTTGGGATCGCAACGGCAATCCGATAGGAGAACCGATTCAGGCTCATAAGGATACGGTTTTCAGTGTCCAATTCAGCCCGGATGGGCAGACGATTATTACAGGTAGCAAAGATAAAACTGCAAAATTATGGGATAAAGACGGTCGATTGCTTAAAATCCTCACAGGACATAGCAAATCGGTGAGGCAGGCAAGTTTTAGCCCTAATGGAAATCTAATTGTTACGATCAGCGATGACGGTACAGTAAAGCTCTGGAGACGTGATGGAACGCCACAGAAAACCCTCTTAGCACATACTGACGTTGTTACGAGTATAGACTTTAGTCAAGATGGTAAAATGTTTGCAACTGCAAGTTTAGATCGAACAGTTAAACTTTGGAGTCATGAGGGTCAACTACTAAAAACCCTTAATCATTCTCAAAAGGTATGGAGCGTCAAATTTAGTCGCAATGGACAAACAATTGCCTCCGGCGAGGTCGATGGCAGGGTGAACCTCTGGACGTGGGACGGTAAGCTACTGGACACCTGGGCAAGTCATGAGGGACAAATTCCCAGTTTAGACTTCAGCCCAAATGGGCAGATACTTGCCACAGCAAGTAATGATAAGCGCATAAAGCTCTGGCAGATGAATCGAAGGTGGTTAACTGTGCTAGTTGGACACGAAGATTCTGCCAATAGCGTCCAATTCAGCCGCGATAGTAAACGAGTTGTGAGTGGGAGTACAGATGGAACAGTGAAGCTTTGGAGTACAGATGGGCAGTTACTTTTGAATCCAAAAAGGGATAAAAGTCAGGTTAATAGTGTTAGCTTCAGCCCAGATGGGCAAACAATTGCTTCGGCTAGTAGTGACACAACCGTAACACTCTGGAGTCTAAAGGGACAAGTGCTGAAAACACTTAAGGGTCATAAAGATGCGGTCAATCAAGTCAACTTCAGTCCAGATGGACAGATGATTGCTTCTGTTAGTAATGATGAAACTGCAAAGCTTTGGCGAAGAAGAGATGGTAAAGAGGTGAGAACCTTCAAAGGACACCGGGGCAGAGTGTTGAGTGTCAGTTTTAGTCCTAATGGACAACAAATCATCACTACTGGTGATGACAAGACCATAAAACTTTGGAGTTTAGAAGGTAAAGAACTTAAGACATTGCGGGGACATACAAATAGAGTATGGCAAGCCAGTTTCAGTCCCGATGGACAAACAATCGCTTCTGCTAGTAGTGACCAGACAATCAAGCTCTGGAGTTTAGATGGAAATGCCATTGCAACACTGAAGGGACATACGGCTGGCGTGCTGGGGCTGAGTTTCAGCCCTGATGGACAAATGATCGCCTCTGCTAGTAGCGATCGAACAATTAAGCTTTGGCGAAGAGATGGAACTTTAATCACAACGCTACGTGGACATCAGGTTGATGTAAATGCTGTGAGTTTTAGCCTTGATGGCAAATGGTTGGCTTCTGCTGATTTGGATGGATCTGTATTGCTGTGGAACGTGTCAGATCTGAGTTTAAGGGGATTGTTAAAGAGGGGATGCAGTGAGATTCGCGATTACCTGAAGACTCAACCAAATCCTTCGTACCACTTCTGCAATTAGTAGAAAGTTTGTATAATCAGTGGTCTATTCACCTGAAGATGATTATAGACCACGATTGCTACGACTGCATTTAATCTTTGACACTCAATTTAAATTGCCACAGGTATAGCTGCTTTAAACAAGCTACTCCCACTACTCTACTCTCTTACGATTTCATATTTGTTTCCTTTTTGTACTCCAGAAGGTAATTCAGATAATCTAGCGTGTTCGTTGTTCAAATCCTTGGTAGATGATGTAACTTCCTTATCTGCAATCAAAACGCCCACTTGGAATTTTTTTCCGCGATCAATTTCTCCTTCTCTGCCAAGAACCACATCTTCTCGCTTCCACGCCCCATCTTTATAGTCATCTATCCGAGTTAAGTAATATTTGTCATCCTCCAGAGGGAGAACATAAACCCACATAGTACTGTCCGTAGGCAAGTTCTTGTTGTAAGTTCCTTTGAACGTAGTATTCATAGGAACTGTACTGTTGTTAGCAGGTTCTATAAGTTGTACTTCAGCAGCCCTAGGTGTATAATATACTAGAATGTTTTCTTGAGCACCCTGTATACTCAAAGCATTCTTTCCTGCTACAACAGCCTTCTGAAATCCATCAAAGTCTAAAGTTTTATCATCCTTTAAAGCTCCATAAAAGCTTTTAGAAAATGCAATGGCGGCTTCGCGGTCAATACGATCATTAATTCCAGTGACATAGTCGATGTGTTGAGAAACTAGTTTAGCAGCTTCAGCTGAGTAGCAGTAATTAAGAACTACACAGCTTATATCTTTAACACCCTCAAAAGCACCTGCTATTTCTTGTGGTTTTACGTCGCGCCCTTTGTCTTCACCCTCTAATTCAATAATGAGATTGCCACTTGATTTGCCATCTCCGCAAAAATGGACAATCTGAGCACCTTTCGTTTGAATTCCTTCAGTAATGTCATCAACTGATCCAATAGGAGAATTAAGAATTTCCAATTTTTTGCCTAATACACTTTTTTCAATTGCATGAAGCTCAGATGCTGGTTGCACTTGCTTAGACTGTGCTGCAAGAAACAGAACCTTTTGAATTCCAGTCATATATCCGATTAGCTCCAATTAATGTGGGTCAGTGGAAAAGTCTAGAACTTACACATTGACAAAAGTTTTATTGTATGGTAATTACCATACTTAATTTTCTGAATAGAAGTTAAGCATGAATGAGCTTTCCCTCTAAAGTCATATATAGATGTAAGCAAAATCATCTTATGCAGAAGAAAGATAAAATACTCATAAACGAGAATGGGGATACACAAACAGTAAACCATCCAAACAGAACAATTCAAGCTGATGTGTTGCGCATACATTGAGTGTAGCTGTTTTTACAAGAGTGACACAGTGAGAAAAGTCTGGAAAATAGCGTATGCTACTTACAGCAAGTTAGTAGATATTGGAAGGCTGTTTTTATCATTCATCTACTAGCTTGTAACAAATTTGCAATTTGTGTTAATTAGGGTGAACCAAAACAATGGCTACCATTAAGGTGAGTAACTTAGCGCCTGATGTTACTAAATCCGATCTAAAAGACCTTTTTTCGAGTTACGGTTTCACTGAAATTATAATAGAAGACATAGAAGACGGAAATAATGAGAGGATTGCGTATGTGTGGGTCAAAGATGAAATTAGTGAAGGTGTTGTTAATAAGTTAAATGGACAACTGTGGCGTGATCGGTTTCTTCGTGTCGGTATAGACAGAGGACAGAATGGTGATAGTGACGGGGATACAGAACCTGACCAACCTTCTTAAAGAGGGTGCGAGTAGCAACAACCTCAACATTAGGGCACAAGCTAAGGGATGTCCAAATTTACGAATGAAAGAAACAGTCAATAGGCAGATCTATCAGCAGGTACATTTAAAGTGTCCTGACAGTTGAAACCGATATCTGAGGAGCTTGATTCTCACTATACTGTCTGCCGGACTGTCTGGTAGACAGTCCGGCAGACAGTATAGTATGGTAGACAGCCGCATCAAAGTGGAAGACAGTACACCAGACTTCACGAGCGCATATGCGTATTTGAACGAAGCGCGATCGCATTCATAAACATATGTGATCGCGCTTCCTAGTAAACCTGGCTAAACTTGGTCAGGAATCTATGGGAAAAAGCTAATATAAGTAAAGATTCTAGGAGACTTTGCATGACATTTACACAAATCTCTGCCCAAGACCTGTTTCGGGCAGCTTATGAAAACCGTTATACTTGGGACAAGAACTTTCCCGGTTACACTGCTGATATCACCTATAAACAGGATGGTCAAGTGTTTACAGGTAAAGTTCAGGTTAACTCTGAACTCAAGGCGGAAGTATTTGAGGTAGATGAAGAGGAAGCGAAGCAGGTAGTTAACAATCAGTTATGGGAAATAGCAGTTCACCGTATCCGTCGCAGTTTTGAAGATACTCATGGTGCAAACACTTTTAAATATGGTGCTACAGACGAAACTGGTGCAGTTGAGATTTTTATCGGCGGTAAGTCTGAAGGCGATGGCTACAAAGTCCGTAATAATGAGGTGTGCCTAGTTCACCGCCATATCCACGGTATTGTTGTCACTGTGAATACTTTCAGCAGTCATGACACAGGAGAAGGATACTTGTCCCACCGCTACGACTCAGTCTACCACGACCCAAAAACGGGTGAACAAAAGGGTGGAAGAAGCGAATTTGAAGATGAGTATGAAAAGGTTGGTGACTATTTCATTCTCAATCGTCGGTTAGTTCATACTGAAATAGAAGGAAAACAGTCAACACAGGAATTGATCTTCTCAAACATTAAGTTGGGAAATTGCTAATTGGGGAGTTGGTAATTGATAATTGGGAAACAGATTATTATCTTTCCACTACCAATTACCTATTACCAGCCCTAATTATGTAACTCGCAACTTAGATTATTTAACATAAAAATTATATTTGTGTTTTTCCGCTTCGTCTTCCAAATTGATATATTGTGAAGTTGATAAAGGTGGGAAAAAGTATGGCTGTAATTGACTTAAACTTTCACAAGATTCTAGTGGAAAAGGTTTTCTTTCTGGTGTATCATCCCACCCGATAATGAGGACACCACCTTTACGTAAAGACTTGTAGCATCCGGTGAATGCTTTTTCAACTTCTTTTCTATCATTCAAACCCCACCCAAAAACTCCATTACAAATGATTAAATCTAAATAATTTTCTTGGAAGGAAAGATTTAAATCACCCAAAGAACCGACAATATGTTTTTTAGCACCATAAATTTTTTTCATGGGGTTAATATCAATTGTCCAATACTCTTTTTGTCTAAACCATTTCTCATAATGTTTGGTATAAGAACCACACCCGACAAATAACACTCTTATAAATTCTTGTTTGTCAAGAAAATAGGGAATAATTTTTTGTTCCAATATATAACGGTCTTGATTAACTATGGGCATCTCTAAACCCATAATTGTGTGAGTGACAACTTTTAATCCCCGCCAAATCATACTTGGATTACTTAAGATGGCAGTATTTATTCGTAAAATCTATGTTCTTTTGACACATGAGGCTTTAAGTCTAAAAGATTTAGGTTAAAAAAAAGTAAAAAGGAAGTTAATGAACGCAAGATGCCCGAATTCTTTAAGAATTCGGGCATCTGTAGCTTCGCTCTTCTATTTTTAAGGATTAATCTCTACAGTAGTCCAAGCTTCTGATTCGTACAAATATAGGCAGCGATTTTGGGGATCGCCGCGTAATTCCAGATGATCGACTTTTACAGGGTCAAGTAACAATAGACTAAAGTTTGGTAATGGAGTTGCTGGATCGGGAGGCGACGGGGAGAAACCTTCTGAATTGGCTCTGGTTTCACCAGGATGAGGCCAAGCAAATTGTAACCGGGCATTATCTGAAATATCTTTCCAGGTGGCTTGACGGGCATTTTGGAATTCTGAGTCAGCACAATCGGCGTTAATCGCATTCAACTTTCCCGATAACCGAAATTGTTCACGGGTGGTGGTAAAATACCAGCAAACCTCTCCCCAAGGTTGATGCTGTATCTGCTCAAATTTATCACTCCGTGTATCGATGGTAATTTTTAGCTGGTTGGTTTCACCCTGAAAACCGCGAAAGACGACAGTACGATTTGCGGGGCGTCCATCAGCTTGGACTGTGGCGAGTTGAAAATAGCGGGAGTCAGATTGACTGTGGTTGCCATCAAGCGCACGGGCGAGGGGCGATCGCCAAGGCGCAACGTTAGTCCCTAACCCAGATTCAGACATAACTGATTCAGTATATAAAACAAGACATTCGTAATTATATACTTTTTCATCAATATTGGTTGGAACAAGAATCGTCGTAAAAACCTGCGGTGACTGGTGACTGTTAAGAGTAGCGCAAATACGACAATTTTTCAACTTTGACCCTCACAGCGACTTGGCGTATAGTCATAATCTGTCTGTGAGCAACAAGGCTTGATGTCATTTATGGTTCGAGAACTTGAACGAAAACTCAACAGAGGTGCATTTCCCGAAACTGCCCCCGCTGCCAATCCCGTGTTTTTCAGAACATACAGCCGTCTGACAAAGAAAACAAGGAGAGAGACATGGGAGCAGGTTTGCGATCGCACTCTCTCTGGTTTGATAGACTTAGGAAAGCTACTACCACATGAAGCTGAAATTGTAGAACGGATGCAGCGAAACTTGAAAGCGTTGCCTAGTGGACGTTGGTTGTGGGTAGGTGGTACAGATTGGATCGCGAAACCAAAGAACTTTTCTGGGGCTTATAATTGCACCTCTACCAACCTCCAAGACTGGAGTGCATTTGGATTGATGATGGATTTGGCAATGATGGGCTGTGGCACTGGATCAGTGATAGAGCCAAAATATATCAACCAACTACCACCAATCCGCAATCGCCTTTATGTACAAATGCAGGGTGAGATTGGCACAATTCCCACCCAAAAGCGTCTTGAGGAGACACAAGTTAATATAAACGGGAATCGGGTGACTATTGACGTTGGCGATAGCCGTCAAGGTTGGGTGCGCTCATATCAAAGCCTGTTAGAACTCTCAACAGATGAAAGATTTTCGGGAGTTGTTCAAGTTGTAGTCGATCTGAGCAATGTACGTCAAGCGGGAGAAATTCTCAAAGGCTTTGGTGGAGTTGCTAATCCTGTAAAATTATCTGGACTTTATCAACGCTGTGTATCTATCCTGAATAAAGCTTTTGGACGACAATTAAATTCAGTAGAATGCTGTTTATTGATTGATGAAGCTGCTGTGACGATTGTTGCTGGCAATATTAGAAGAAGCGCGGGGATTCGTCAATTCGACTCAGAGGATGAATTAGGAGCCATTGCCAAAGATAATTTATGGCAACAAGATGCTCAGGGAAACTGGCGAATTGATCCAGAACGTGATGCCTTAAGAATGGCAAATCATAGCAGAGTATTCCACCATAAACCAACTTTAGAAGAATGTGTTAATGCTGTCGGCAAACAATATTACAGTGGTGAAGGTGCCATTCAATGGGCTGGGGAAGCTTTAGCTAGAGCTAATTGTGACCTTTTACAAAATCATGAAATCAAAGTTGACTTTATCAACGCTTATAATCAGGGGAAAGGAAAAGATTGGTTCATTAAACATTATCCACAAATGCCTGACAGTGAGTTAGAGCATCGTTTGGCTCGTTTCGGTTTAAACCCGTGTGGTAGGTAATTTTGCCTCACGTTAAAAACTGGAGAAATTCGGTGAACCCTGAGAAGAGATTTACTAAAAAGCGTAAAAGGTTGAATAAGAACAACATTATTAGGAAATCTGGGAATACCGAGGTAATCAAAGGAAATAAAGCACCTTTGACACCGTACAGACTAGAGAGTGAACCTTTTTGGACTATCAGTTGATCTGTTTAAAAAGAATACAATCTGGGTTTTACCCCCGTTGCTAAGAACGGCTCCACGAGTCTCCAGCTACTGATGATACTTTCAATTGTTAGTAGAAAATATAGTCGGATCTACGGGGAAAGAAGAACTCGTAGAACTAGAGGATAAAAAGCCTCTAGGGTAACAAAAATGGAAATCATCGGCTCTAACTTTCACTGTAATTTGGCAGAAGTCCACCTTAATCTCATCGATCCGCATAACTATAAAGAACAGGAAGAAGCGTTTACGGCAGGTGCGTTATCAGTAGCGGCACTTTTACATCACAAATTTATTGAACCCCGTTATCAGTACAGCCGGGAATTAGATCCGATTGTGGGCGTTTCTTTCACTGGTCTATTCGATTTCTTTGTCCACGCTTTTGGGGTAGATTGGTTACAATGGTGGGCACAAGGAAGACCTGAAACTTCACAGGGATTGAGTTTTAAGCGTCAGGAAGAAGAATATTTGAGTTTTTGGAAAGGTGTTGTGCATCGCGTTGTCTGGGATTACTGCGATCGCCATAATCTCAAGCATCCAAATCGCTGCACCACAGTCCAACCTAGTGGCACTAAGTCCTTATTAACTGGTGCCAGCCCTGGATGGCATCCTCCCAAAGCACAAAGGTTTATTCGTCGGATTACCTTCGGTAAAAATGATCCCGTGGCTTTAGCCTGTATTGAATACGGCTACAATGTAATTCCTTCGCAATCTGACAAAGATGAAAACGGTAATCTTTTAGATAACCCCTATTCTGAGTTGTGTTCGGAATGGTTGATCGAAATCCCAGTAGAAGTTTCTTGGGCAAATTTACCTGGCGCGTCGGAGATTGATATTTCCAAATTTGACGCTTGCACCCAATTCGACTTTTACCACCAGGTGTTTAAACACTATGCGACTCATAACGTTTCAGCAACAATAGAAATGCGAGAAGCGGACGTCGAACCACTAGGAAAGCGCATTTATCAAGCGATTAAAGATGATGAAGGATACATCTCAGCTGCACTTTTGGCAAGATTTGATGATCATCAGTCTTTCCCACGCTTGCCTTTTGAACCTGTGAGCAAGGAGAATTATGACAAACTTGTGAAAGAAGTTTTACAGCGTCGTCAGACAGATGATTTTGAGACAGCGTTGACTTCGTATGACTCTGGGATCTTAACAGAAGCTGGTCCTTCAGGCTGTGATTCTGATAAATGCTTGTTCCCTGAATAGCCGTTAGCCAAAAGCTGATGGTTTATACCTACATACAAGGTAGTTCAGTACGTTACGATCTGTAAAGAAACTGTAAGCATTCAGCCTGTAGTTTCCAGCCGTTAATATGCAAATTCATGTTTTCAGGCTCATTGCTAATGGCTAAATGCTTACAATAACGCACAACTTCCTTCTTTCTTTTTCAGGAGATCCTTTATGTTTGTTGATGAACTGACACCAATATTTAAACAACTCACTCAGCACCCAGTCTCTTTTATGGGTGGTTTTCTCTCAGGTGTACTTCGGCTTCACCTAAATGACGATCCCGTCAGAAGCTGGCTTTCTCAGCAGCTTGGTTCACACAGTTACACTACTTCCACCACTGGCACACGTAATAGCACCAGTAGTCCGCAATCGATCACAATTGATTGATTACCACTCAGCAGTCGTACTGTCAGGAGTCAGAATATTAACAAACATATTGAGATACCGACTCCTGAATACTCCCAACTCCAAGCCAACACCGCGACTTATAAAATCGCAGTGTTGGCTCAAGGCATATTGTAGATATTAGGGCTTCTTTTTCCGGACATTCGATTCGGAAAGAAGAGTCCCTCTGTGTACACTATTTATAGATAAAATTTATAATATTTTTCCAACTTATAAG
>JAQYWO010000168.1 GCA_029379215.1 Rhizonema sp. PD37 | reverse complement strand
TATCTATGTAACTCAAAAAGAGATGCCAGCCCGGATGGGGAAACAGCTTTGTTATTTTCCCCATCGTCTTCTACAAACTACTATCCTCCAAGCCGTGTCCATAGAAATGGACTGATGAAATAGCAACAAATTAACAACTATGAGTAGCACAAAAGGCGGTATTGTACCCCAATCAGAATTCACGCACTTGAGCAAAGAATTGGAAAGACTGGCACAGCTTGGTGTGCAAAGAGAAATTGCCGAACACAAAGCCAAGGGTCATCCAATATTTTACTCCAGAAATGGTATCCCTATCATGGAACAACCAGATGGAAGCTGTTTTGAATATCGACGATTAAAAGACGGAACAAGAGAAATTATCAGAGAAGTTGAACCGCGTCTCATGAAGCAGGAGTAATGCATACAAAGGATAGAGTATTAAAATGAACTAAATAAGTAGGCGGAAATGAACCGAAAATGGTTTGTTGCTGTTAAGAGCGCGCTTAGCGCACGGACAGATTCTTCCCTTGGGAAACCCCTGACGCTCGTTCCGACGCTCCTCCGTCGTTCGCGCAGCGTCTCCCTTTGGGAGAAGATCGCTAACGCTGCGAAGATCGCTCCTATGCCTGCTGCGGGAAACCCTCAAAGCAGCACTGGTCTCACCTCCTCCGAACTATCCTCAACTAAGAGCCAATTTCAGAGATTTTACATTTCGTTACATTGTTGTAAATTTCCCCGCTCATCTACTTAATTTCATCTCTATCCTTCAAGAGAAATTATTAATAATTTTCTAGTTGGTAAAAATGACTTTAATAAAACCAACGTTAACAATAATCGCCGGACCGAATGGCTCTGGAAAAAGTACATTTACCCGCAACACGAGAGAATCTTTGAAAGTACCATTTATTGATCCAGATGCAGAAGCCCGAAAAATTCGACATGACGCGCCAGAACTCGTAGCTGTTGCTGCTGGTAAACAAGCTATCAAACTTGCTCGCAATTATCTAGATAATAACCAAAGTTTTGCTGTAGAAACTACGCTTTCAGGCAATACCCATCTGAAAATGATGAGGGAAGCAAAACAAAAAGGATGGGTGGTAAATCTCATCTATATTGGTATTGATAACGTAGAAGTTAACATTGACCGTGTAGCCCAAAGAGTCGTAGAAGGGGGACACAATGTTCCAATAGAAGACATTAGGCGCAGGTACGAACGCAGTCTGCAAAACCTACCCATAGCATTGCAATTAGCAGATAACGTTTCAATCTATGACAATTCAACTCCAGCAGGTCATCAAAATCTACTTGCAATCGAAAATGGAAGAATTAACCAACAAGTGCCAGAACTTCCTCAATGGTTAACAAAATCATTAAATTTACAAATTGTTGTATCTGATCAAAGTCAAGATACTTAACTACAAGCAGTTTCTAACTGAAAAGAGTAATCAGCTTATGTCCGGTAAATTAACCTGAATTTGGTCAAAAACACACCCACCAATATTGAGCTTTGTCTCGGTTCCCCGCCAGCAGGGAGGAGGTTACTTTACTTATTATAAGTGATTTAACGGACATAATAGCAAGGGAGCGATCGCTCATCCTCTGAACACGATTAGTAATGCCGCCAATGCTTGGTAAGTGGAAAGTTGAGAATTGCTGGCAAAACCTGTATACTATTTAACGAAAGGAGGTTCATGAAAGTTTATTAACCTTTTGCGACTACTTCAAATCCAATTGCCATCGCGGCAAGTTTATTAGTATCAATACCCCTTACTCCTTGGGGAAGAGTGATACCTTCAGCAACAATACCACCGCGAGTCCCACTATCGAGGTCATCAAGTAAACTGTTTGTAACATTTAATAATTCGTCGTCAACAACCGAGACTAAACCGCGTTTACCCCCAAGCCCTCTTGAGGTGGCGACTTCTTTTAATACCTTGAGGGAATCCCGCAAAGGAGTTGTACTAGCAATAACTAACGCTTCTGAAAATCCGAAAGGTTCGCCAATAGTGAGTACAAAATTATCAATACCAGTTTGAGGTATGATAAGTCGTTGTCCTGCACCTAGTAAAGTCGCATCTTTAGCTGCCGCCCAATCATTAGGAAAGATGACAGCCATCTCTCCAGAAGAGTCAATCACAAGCAGGCTGATGTAGACTGGCACAGACTCTTTATTTATGATTTGGAAAGCAATCTGAGTTCCCACAGATAATTTAGGTACATCTCCACTGAGAGAATTTACTGATTGAGCAACTGGTTTAGCTGAGGAAATTTTCTTGATGCCACGACTTGGGGAAATTTCGCTGAGTATTTTCGTACTGCCTGCGATCTTCATAGAGGCATTCACAGCAATCCGCGATGTATTCGTATTACCGAGCATCTGCTTCACAACTCGCGCCGCCAGCAATGATTTGAGTTTTGGAAGCAAACGAGTCACAGCTGCGCTTACAGCCTCGTTACTTTTTCCAAAAGATCCAGGGAGAATCTTGTCTAAAGTGGGTAAAAATAAGCCAAAACTACCTACTGGTGGAAGATGTGGTGTCTTAGTTTTTTGTAACTCATGATACCTTGCCTCAGTCATGTGACCAAAAATGTATTGTACGTCCGAAGTTCTTAGAGGTAAGGCTTCAACACGCTTGATTGATTGGAGAGCTTGTCTTGCTTGTTGAGTCGTGCTACTATCTAAGGCATCATCCAGCCCAATTTTCAAAGTCACATTCTCAGGGATACTGCGGATACGTTCTTGTAACAATGTACCAGGTTTGAGTTGTGGTAATCCTCGTGCCTTAGTGTCGAGCAACTTACCAAGCCCAGTCAATCCCATGCGGGATTCTAGTTGTACCAGTCTACGTTCTCCCCCCTGTGCATCTAAGACGGAAAAAATTGTATTCTTGTTGAAGGCTTCCAAAGTCTGTGAATCAATTCCACCCAACCATAAATCGACTTGGTTTCCATTGACTTTGGTGATCACTGCATCTGCGGATTGCGAAGAAAGGGGAGTAAAGTAAATGAGTGGGTTGGCATTTTTTTGGCGGAAATTTGTTTCAAATTCTGGATCTTGTTCCTGTCCTTGCACATCGGCTACAATTTTTGTACCTCGACTTACATTGACAAACGCTCTTCTAAAAGATTCATTGCTAGTTTGCTGCCAGAGATACTGAGTGAATAGATAAGTGAAAGCTCCAGCACTAAAACCGTTAAATGTCGCATCAGAAGCTAGTTGATTGTATTTCGCTGCAGCAATGACAACTCCTTTAGCAATCCCTTTTCTGCGTTTCTCTATAAACTCCTGCGGTGAAAGCTTGAGTTTTGCCAACCGTTGGCGCTGATATTCTAATTCTTCCGTACTTGGTGAAGGTAAATCAGGAGTACCAGGAGAGCGAACTAGGAAATTTCCCCGCTTCCCACCGCCAGAATGACAGCTATCTAACACGACAGTCACATTTTCAGTTTGTAACGCAGACATAAGCAAAAACAGCGTATGTCCCATGATGTCACGTATAACACCACTTTGGCTGCGTGCATCGACTGGCAAGAGCGTAGAATTAGCACATTCTTTGCTGAGTTTTAAAGCAATTTCATCACAACTGGGTTTATCAGAGATGCGATCGCCATGCCCAGAAAAATGAAACACCACCACATCGCCTGGTTTCGCCTGTTTAATCAAATGTTCTTCAAAAGCTGTCAGAATACCTTGACGGGTAGCTTGTCCATCAGTGAGAGTTGTGATATCCCCCTTATTAAAACCAAAACGATAAATTAGTAACTCTTTTTGTAAATCAACATCATTAACGCAACCACCCAGCTCCACGACATTAGTATAAGCATTGATTCCTACAAGCAACGCCAGTTTACGCGGTGTGCTTTGCGCCAACACTTGAGTATATTTGTTCCCCTCCTGCATAATGTCATGCTGGCTTAACCCGATAGTTGCTAGAGCAGAAGCAGAGAATTGGAGAAATTGACGGCGTTTTATCTGTGACATAGTGGTGTGTTAATTGCTAAAAGCTTGCTCATCAGTCTATATTTCTCAAAGGGTAAGAGTTATGCAGAAATTAAGGACAAAGCGATCGATTGAGACACGAGCAGCTAATGTACTTTTCTTCATTCATGGGTGAAAATACGTAAAAAAGCAAGATAATCCTGCCCAAACTTTAATGGATCTTAATTAACCTGAGTAGACTTCAAGAAACATCAGGGTAAAAGCACCTTGTTAGGTAAAAATGAGATCCCCGACTTCTTTAAGGATGCTGCTGGCAAATGGTGGGTCTGACCCCACACCCCAACGATTTTATCGGTTTTTCGAGACTAGACGGAGGGTGCGATCGCGTCATGAAACAGCAACGAAATAGTTGATTTATCGTTCATGAGGGGTGATACCCCTTATTCGCCAGCTGTATCCTAAAAGAAGTCGGGGATCTGGCGATCGCGCTTTCGCCGCATCTAAGTTGGCAATTCTTACGAATGTTGCTGATAATAGTTTTAGAGCTAATAATTCAAGAGGTTTGATTGTGGTCTTTGCTCAAACCAGTCACCCAGATGTAATAATAACTCGCCTTACATTAGACGAGTATCGGGCGATGGAAGAAACTAACCCAGAACGCCATGAATACCGCAACGGAGAGATTCTTTGTATGTCAGGAGGTTCTGAAGCCCACAGTGCAATCGCCAGCAACTTGTTAATTTACTTAGGGTTTTTGCTGAGAGACACCAATTTTCGTTTGTATAACAGCGACTTGCGAGTTTGGATTCCTGAATATCAGTGTGGTACTTATACCGATTTGATGGTTGTTAATGGCAAACCAGAGTTTAATGGCGATCGCAATGATGAAATTCTCAATCCTTTACTCATTGTCGAAGTTTTATCGCCCTTTACCGAAGCCTATGATCGAGGTGAAAAGTTCAGAAAATATTGCTCTGTTGCTAGCTTTTGCAAATATCTGCTTGTGGATATAGAAGTCGGCAATGGTATTGTGAGTGTTGCGGAAATAGCTAATTTTCCAGGGATAGTCGCGCAGTTTTTTCAAATTTATAACCAATTCTCTAATTGTAAATTAGGCATATTTTCAAAATCTTTGATATTGTTGGTGACAAGAATATCTTGACGAGAACAAGCAACGGCAGCAATAAATGTATCAATTTCACCTGTGGGTTTGCCAATCTGCCTAAGTTCACGTTGAATTTTGCCAAATTCTATGGCTGCATCCAAATCAAATTGCTCAATAGTTAACAGTTCAGTCAATTGTGATAAAGTGTCCAGATTTTTTGCAACCTGTTGAGAATAGTAAATACCTTTATAGAGTTCTGAAAGAACAATTGTGGAAAGATAGCATTGGCTAAATCTGGGATTGAATTTAGCAACAGCCTTGGGATTTTCGTTAAGCAGTGCAATGCAGATGTTAGTATCCAGTAGATACATTAACCGTTGTCCTGTCCATCAATTGAGTCTGTATTTCAACCTCGATATACATGACGATCTTTGTCAATTTCTGTAAATATTTCCATTAACTCAGGTTGGTCTTTCCAAGCCCCAAATAATTTATTAAGTCTTGCTAGTTTCTCTTTATCTGTTAAAGTTTGCTCTATTCTAACATTTTCATTTGAAGAAACATTTAGATCGACGATAATTTCTGTACCATTAGGAATGTCGTTAATTTTGTCTAATATTTCGATAGTTTGACCGCGTTTGATTCCTTTAACTTTCATCTTTAATTACTCCTGTATCTGCTGAATTGGTTAACTTCAAATTATCTAGAACATGGGCGATGCCCTTGGCCACGGCGGTAGCGCCGTATTGCGCTTCACTTCCTCAACTATAGCAATCCTATTTGATGTACGTCAGAAGCGAAGGGGTTGCTAACTGTTCACCGTTGACTGTCAACAGTTAAGTAGGTGGGCGGAAATAAACCGAAAATGGCGTTTACACTGTCTGTTTATGCAGTGACAATTTCTCTAATTTGCCCTATGTCGTGGAAAAACCTGTAAAAAACGAGCAAACCTTGCACAAGTTTCTGTTCTAGACGAGGGATCTCTCATTGAGGCGATTCCCAGGCGAGCGGGTTTTCAAGGGGAAGTCTGCTCTAGAGAGTACTCTCACGCCCTTAACTTCGCGACTACGACGAGAGATCTAGAATGAACTGCTGGGCATTTATTTCTTGGCAATATGCTAACTGGAGTTTAGAATAGTCTAAACTCCAGAAACTAAACATAGGATAAGTACTGGATTTGACGTTATTTTCAGCTTACTACCTGTCCCTTTCCTTATCCCGAACTCAGGATGCCTACCTTAAAAATAAGCTGTGACGCTGCACTAGTCTGTTAAGCGAGAACGTCGAAGCGATCAAGCATCATCACTTTGTTCCAGACTGCGACGAAGTCCTTGACCATAGGCTCGTGACCGTCATCAGCGCCATAGACTTCAGCAATTTGACGAAGCTCCGCGTTTGAACCGAAGATGAGATCGCAACGTGTCGCGGTGAACTTCGTTTCGCCTGTTTCGCGATCGCAGATGTTAAACAGCATCTCGCGATTGTCTATCGGCTTCCACTCATAGTCCATACTGGTCAGGACACGGAAAAAGTCATTGGTCAAAACACCGGGTCGATCAGTGAAGCTACCGTGCTTTGAATAGTCCCAATTCTGATCGAGGGCGCGAAGTCCGCCGACCAGAGCCGTCCACTCAGGCGCAGTCAGCGTAAGCAGCTGCGCCCGATCGAGGAATATCCGCTCCGGCTTCACTTTATAGCCGACCGCCTCATTGTGATAATTTCTGAAACCGTCTGAAACTGGCTTCAACCAATTAAACATTTCAACATCTGTCAGTTCCTGAGTCGTATCCATCCGACCCGGAGTAAACGGGACGGCAACAGAAAACCCAGCGTCTTGCGCGGCCTTCTCGACTGCAGCACAGCCACCGAGGACGATCAGGTCCGCCATCGAGATTTTTTTGCTGCCCGACTGAGCACCGTTAAAGTCCGCCTGAATTTGCTCAAGGGTCGATAGGACCTTGCCGAGCTCCTGCGGGCGGTTCATTTCCCAGTCTTTTTGGGGATTGAGACGAACGCGTCCCCCGTTTGCGCCGCCACGCTTGTCGGAATGGCGGTGGCTCGATGCTGATGCCCAAGCGGCTGACACAAGCGCCGAAACAGAGATCCCACTCGCTAAAATTTTATCCTTGAGAGAATTGATATCGGCGACATCAACCAACTCGTGATCCAGTGCTGGAATTGGATCTTGCCAGATCAGATCTTCCTCTGGGATTTCCGGACCAAGATAGCGTGTTTTCGGCCCCATGTCTCGATGCATCAGCTTATACCAGGCACGCGAGAACGCATCGCTGAAGTAATCGAAGTCATTCAAGTAGCGCTGACAGATCTCGTAATAAGCCGGATCTACCTTCAACGCAATGTCCGAAGTCATCATCATTAACGGGTGGTCAACGCCCTGTTGATGGGCATCTGGTGTCTTTGGCGCATCAGGATTGCTTGGCTTCCACTGAATGGCATCGGCTGGACTCTTCGTCTGTTCCCAGTCGTACTTAAAAAGATTGGTTAGGTAACTGTTGTCCCACTGGGTTGGGTTTGGAGTCCACGATCCTTCGATCCCGTTCGTCATCGTATATTCGGCAAACCCAGTACCTTCAGGGTTCTGCCACCCCAAGCCCATAGCCTGAATCGGCGCGGCTTCCGGCGCTGGACCGATCTTGTCCGACGAGACCATGCCGTGACTTTTGCCAAAAGCATGACCACCTGCAATGAGCGCGACAGTTTCTTCGTCATTCATGCCCATACGCGCAAACGTCTCGCGAATGTCTCGCGCTGAGCCATAGGGGTCGCCTTCGCCGTTTGGACCTTCTGGATTGACGTAAATTAGCGCCTGGTGCGAAGCTGCTAGCGGGTTCTCAAGGTCGTAGTATTCCTCGTTCGGCTTCCCAACCCACCGAATCGTGCGAGTGACCATCTCGTCAGGATGACCAGGGTGTTCCTTGATATCGTCAACCGGATCGCCGTTCCAGAACTCCGGTCCCCAGTATATCGCGCGATCTGGCTCCCACGCATCAATGCGACCGCCACCAAAACCGAAGGTCTTAAACCCCATGATTTCGAGCGCACAGTTGCCAGTCAGAGTCATCAAATCAGCCCAGCTTAATGCCGCACCATATTTCTGCTTGATGGGCCATAGCAGCCGTCGTGATTTATCTGTGTTCCCATTATCCCACCACGAATTGATTGGTGCAAAGCGTTGCATACCCTGACCCGCTCCGCCCCGACCGTCTGCGATCCGGTAGGTGCCTGCGGCGTGCCACGCCATGCGAATCATTTGAGGTCCATAATTACCATAGTCGGCTGGCCACCAGTCCTTTGAATCGGTCAGCAGCGCTTTGATATCGCTCTTCAACTGTTCGAAGTCAATCTTCGCGAAGGCTCCCTTGTAATCGAAATCTCGCAGCGGGTTAGCTTGGGGCAAATTTTGGTGAAGCAGCTCGACCTGAAGTCGGTTCGGCCACCAATCATCAGTTTGCGGCTTGGAGCCGAGCGCACCGCCAATGCGGCTGCCACGGAAAGGACATTGTGCAGGAGTGGTAGGAGGGTTGTTATTCATAAAGTCCAGTCCCTTCTAAAGGTCTATTTGCCTAGCTTACTTACTTTTTTTACTGCTTTGCTCAGCATCTAGGTTATCATCACTATTGTGAGCGGTCAAGATACTGCTGGCGTCATGCCTCAACCAAGCCGTGTGGTTAGGACGATCGCTAAATGCTGAGAAATTTTGTATAAGCTTGATTAATTGCTTGCATGAAAGCTTTTGCTCTCGCAGAACTATTAACATCGGGATGATACTTTCTTGCTAACCGACGATAGGCAGACTTAACATGATTGAAATTATCGCCTCGATCTACACCTAAAACTTCCCACCATTCTCCAGATAATGTGGGATCGAGTGTCAATTCAGCCTCGCCTTGTATTTGATGCCAAATCTTAATTGTAGCTTTGTTCCCACCACTCACCAGCATGTTGCCATCGGGACTGAAGGCGACGGGTGCATATCCTGAAAGAGTTTGTAGTCGTTCCCGAGTATGTAAATTCCAAATAATGATACTCTCTCTGCTGCTACTCGCGAGGATAATTCCATCAGGATTGATAGCAAGGGATAAAACATCTGTAGAGTGGCCTATTAAGGTATAGATGAGTTCCCCAGTTTGGATATTCCACAGCTTGATTGTGCAATCAGTACTACCACTAATAAGATTTTCTCCATCAGGACTGATGACAACTGTATTTACTGGTGCCAAATGTCCAGCAAGAATACAGCGCTGTTTTCCTGTTTTTAAATCCCAAAGTCGGATTGTTCGATCAGCACTACTACTTGCAAGGGTTTTACTATCGGGACTAATGGCGACAGACAAAACTGCGTCTGAGTGTCCATTGAAAGTGCGTTTTAGTGTTCCTGTATAGCATCCCCAAAGTCTCACAGTCTTATCAGTACTACCACTGACAACAAATGTCCCATCAGGGCTGAAGGCAACTGAGTGAACAAAACCATTATGACTATAGGGAAGATTGTGATAAAAAAAAGTATTTGAAAAAGCTTTTGTATCCAGTTTCCAGCTAGTGATTTTGCGATCAACACTACCACTTATAAGAGTTTTATTATCGGGACTAATGGCAACAGACAAAACAGCCTCTGCTTGTCCAATAAAGGTATGAAGCCATTTCCCTGTTCTCAAGTCCCACAAATTAACGGTTTTGTCATTACTGCCACTTACAAAAGTATGTCCGTGAGGACTGATAGCGATCGCATTGACTGAAGCGGTGTGAACCTTAAGCGTGTGTATGCATCTCCAAATGTTAGGGCTTTGGATTGTCAGATATCCGTTTGGTGACGTTTTTGATGGTGTTGTTTCTTTTGAAAATTCAGCCTTGAGTGCTTGTAATTCATCCTCAATTTCCAAAGCGGCAAATTTTTGGTTGAGGTTCTCGCTTTCTAAAAATGCTTCTAACTCTGTAACAGCCGAGGAGTAGGCTTCCATCTGCAAGACTTTTTCTTCCATCCGCTCAAAAACCTGTGCGGGAGTCTCTTTAATTCCAGATTCATCCAAAAGTTTAGCTACACCATACGCAGCTAGTCCAACCACTGCCCCAACTCCTGCCATAGGTATTGTGCCAATGCCAAACGCCAAACCTATTTTTGGTGCAACTAATCCCATTCCGCCAACAATGTTAGAAACACCAGCACCACTGACTGCGCCAATTCCCACTGCACCAAAAGCGGCAACATCTCCCTCTACTATTGCCTTGCAAACGCCATAAGCAGCAGCACCAGCAACAGCGCCTGCACCAACTATAGGCGCTGTTCCAATTCCAACTGCTCCAAATCCTCCCGCTAATCCCATCCCGCCTACCGTTGCGGAAACACCAGTGCCTGCTACGGTTCCTCCGGCAATAAATGCTGCTCCAGTAAGAGTGTTTTTTGTCACTTGTATTTGTATTTGAATTGATTAGCCGAGATCAATTCAATTGTAGCGTCTTCGTAGATATCTATTAGACGTCAAGAGACACTCAGTCAGGGCTATCCCTGATGGAGTTTCGGCTCAAATGTGTGTGTGGGAGAAAAGTCTCAACTCAACGGTATTGGGATTTTTCTCTATGGCACTTGCCAGTAAATAAATATCCAGCCGTATGTCTGAATATTGCGACTACGACTAGAGATCTAGTTTGACGGCTGGATATTTATTTTTATGGATCTCCCTATGACTAATCACTCATGACATAAGTATAAAAAATTGCCAACTTTTTGCTTCCACCTTAAACTAGGTAAGAAACAGAAAAATTTTCACTTCTTTGCTTGTGAATTAGGGTTGAAAAACTTGATTGGATGTCCACTAAAGGTGTCAGGGATAAAAGTGTTAGAGCACAAGGGAGCCTTATTCAGAGGTTTCTACTCATACACAGGTGAAAGTAGTGGGTTTAACTACACTTTTTTTCCGATTGCACCGCTTCATTAGTGAAAGGGGAACTCAGGAACATTTTTGTGCGCCTTTGTGGTTAATTGATAAGTTAAGCAGTACCAAATTTATGGATTGGAGCAACTGGATATATCTGGGAGCAGGATTGTCGCTGGGGTTGGGTTTGCGCGAATTACTTGCGCGTCTATTGCGAAGCCCTGACTCTCATAGTGTCGTGAATGTCGAGAACAAAGACTTGTCAGCACTTGAGCAACAGATCGAGCAAACGCAACTGGCATACCAAATGGCACAGGAAATGAGCCTGTTCAAGTCGGGGTTTTTGGCGCGGACGACTCATGTATTGCGATCGCCTCTAAATGGTCTGATTGGGTTGCATCAATTAATTTTGTCAGATTTATGCGATAATCCAGATGAAGAACGCGAATTTATCAATCAAGCTCATGATCGAGCGCTCAAGCTGCTCAAGCTGATTGATGAAATTCTAAGTGTTGCGAGGATAGAACACGGTACAACCAAATTAGCTATTCAGCCCGTTTGCTTTGCCGAACTGTTACAGGAAGTTCATAAATTAACTTATATGCTGGCGGAAAATCGCAATTTTCCTTTCCGGTTATCACCGCCAGATGCAGAAATTTACATTTTGGCAGATCCTCATTGGCTGCGACAAGTCTTGGTGAATTTGCTTGACGCCTCTATTGCTAGAATGGAGGAGGGCAGTATCTCCATATCTACAGGTCTTTCACCTACAAATAATTTTGTTTATATTTGGCTGGATGTGCCGCAAAATGCTATTCCTTTCACTGAGCCTGTCGATTTAATCGAATCGAAAGATCAGCTGCAAGAAAATGACCAAAAGAACTCTGCTCTTTCGCTGGGAACGAAGCTGCTTCTAAATCAAACTCTACTAGAAGCAATGGGGGGAAAACTGGAATTTGTTGCTTCCACCACCACTGACTCTACCGAGCATCTGACAAGACTACAGTTATCTATCCCCCGAGTAATTCCTGAAGCTGAATTTCAGGAACAGGAAGTGAACTTAGGTTAGGCTTGTTGAATAATACCATCGTGGTAGTGGAATTACACTGGAATCCTATTTTTTCGTAGAATTTCTGCTGGAGAGTTGTCATGAGGTAGACGCGTTCAACTCGATTCATGCGGGGATTACTTAAAAGAGTTTCCACTAACTTGCTTCCCAATCCAGTACCGCGATACTCTTCCTGAATGACAACATCCCAAATTGTCGCCCGATATACACCATCGGAGGTTGCTCTTGCAAAGCCAATCAGTTGCGTTCCATCCCAAACAGCAATGACTGGATCGCTATTGGCAATTGCTATCTTCAAATCGTCTATACTGCGATTTTTTGCCCAGAAAGCTGAAGAGTTAAACAACTGTTGGAGTTCATTCAGGTTAATTTCAGATTTGCGATCGCTAAATTGAATCCCAGTATGATTCATGAATTTTACCTAATTGCCTCAGTATTTTTGCTATTTCTAGCTCATAGTTCACAGAAAAGCAATTTTATTTTCTTTCATAAATCTTTTTAAGCAAGTCGGTATAAATAAAGATAATTAGTAAGGGTTGTCCTTTATCGATTGTTTTTCTTCATTAGTTATAATTTTAGTATTCTAGGATTTACCTGTTTCAGCAATTCATCTGACACTGTACCTTTATGTCAGTGTTGAGATGAATTGCTTTGTGAGTTGACGTAAAGTCTGCGGGAGAGAGTACTCTCTCCCGCGAGCTTTACGACAATCCTCTGACCAATGCCGGAGGCGAGGGAAGAGGATATGGAGGAAACCCAAGCATGGGGGATGTTTCTCACTATGTTGAAATACAAAGCTGATAGATTTGGTCATACTTATCAAGAAATTGGTCGTTTCTACCCGTCGTCTCAACTTTGTAGCGAGACTCTACTACCAATCCCAATGCTACAGAAAGGATATGATTCGTTGGGTGTGAGGTTTGTAGATTGTCTACACTGCCTGCGTCAGCATGATAGAGACATCAATGCTGCAATCAATATTAGAAATGAAGGTTTGCGATTATGGGCGTTAGGAACTAGCGCTTCTGCCCTTGGAGGGGTTGTAAGACCAAAGCCATCAGGACGTAAAAAATCTATGGCGGCAGAGGCAATCCCCTGTGAATTGGGAAGCCCACACCGTACCCAATAGGGTCGGTGTTGGGTAGTTCACGAATCTTCTTTACTAACAATCCACCGCCATAAAGGATGGCTTGCTCCTTGCTGGCGTATTCGATAAACCTGTTTCTCTAAGCGCTGTTTTTCTGACTGTGGTTGTCCGAGTAAAATATTACGACTTTGCCAAACTAAAACAGCAGCAGTCATTCCAACACAAAAAGCTAAACCTAAGGTAGCCCACGGATGGTATAAAAGTCCGTATCTTACCGCTACCCAAGTAAAATATTGTTGCCATAGAGAAATTTCTGTACGTATATTCCACAAGCAAACAGGCGCAACAGTGAGCCATAAAAAGCTAACAAATAACCACCTCGCATATACTTGGAGTTGGTGTAGTCTCTGCACTTGTTGAGTAAAAAATTGGTCTGGTTGATCCATAAGCAGATGTTAATTGCTGGTTGTTAAATATTGGGTATGTATGTTATTCACCACTAACTAACACTACTAACCACTAGCACTAACATTTGTCGGTTTACCTGTACGCTGTCGCCATAAAGCGAGTAAGGGACTGGCGACGAAAATACTGGAATAAGCGCCCATAGCAAAACCAATAATTAGCGCTAGGGCAAAGTATCTGAGAGTTTCACCGCCAAAGATAAAGAGGGAAAATAGCGTCAGCAACACAGTAAAAGTTGTGTTGATTGATCGCGTCAGCGTCTGATTCACCGCATCATCAACGACTTGCTCGATGGGATCGTTGGGATGTATGGTGAGGATTTCCCGAATACGATCATAAATTACTACAGTATCTGTGACTGAAAAACCAGTAATTGTCAAGATAGCAACAACAAACAGGCTGTCAACCTCAACATTTTGCACTAATCCCAAAATCGAGAAAATTCCGGTTGTAATCAAAACATCATGCAACAGAGCAATAATGGCGATCACTGCGTAATCAGCTTTGAACCGCACGCTCAAGTAAATCACAATGCCGATAAACGAGACTATTAAAGCTGTCAAGCCACTGGAAAATAACTCTTGACCAAGTGTTGGACCAACTGTATCATTTTGAGTCTTTTTCGGATCGAACACTCCCAGTTTTTCGCTCAAAGCAGTTTGTAACTTTGAGCGTTGCTCACCGTCTAATGTCTTTGTCCGAATAGATACTCCTTGCTTATCCACAATTTGGATACTACTGCTACCCAGTCCTTGAGCATCCATCACTTCGCGGACAGTTGTTAGTTGAATTGGTTGAACACAATTTTGCGGTTGAGTACAGTCTCGTGTAAATACCAGGCGGGTACCACCAACAAAGTCGAGACTGGGACGTAGGGGTGCACCTAATAATTGCCACGAAATCACCATTGAGATGATGCCGGCGAGGAGAAGGGCACCAGAGAGACTCCACCACAGCGATCGCTGTTTGATTACACTGATTTTCATTACTGTGCCTCCACAGTCGGTTTAATAGAGGTAGGCAGATTCGGGCAAAATAGTTCTGGCTTGCGCAAATTTGGAAATCCTATTGCCGTTAACAGCAACGAACGACTACAAGTAATAGCTGTAAACAAATTTACTCCCAATCCCAGCGCCAATGTGAGCGCAAAACCTTTTACCAATCCTGCTCCCAACCAAAAAAGCGCTGCACAGGAAATTAATGTTGTCACATGACTATCTAAAATACTAGACCAAGCTCGGTGAAATCCTGCTTCCACTGAACGGTATAAAGTTTTGCCTGCTCGTAATTCTTCACGAGTCCGTTCAAAAATTAACACATTGGCATCCACCGCCATACCGATACTGAGAATAAAACCTGCAATTCCAGGTAGAGTGAGAGTTATACCTAGCACAACAAAGCTTGCATATGTCAGCAAAGCGTATATCATTAACGCGACATCAGCAATCACACCTGGTAATCGATAATAGACTACCATAAAAATTAATACTAAAACCAGACCACCTATCCCCGCATAAATACTGCGTTGAATACTGTCTTTACCTAAAGTTGCTCCGACTGTACGAATTTCTCCAATTGTGACTGGGACTGGTAGCGATCCACCGCGTAGCTGTACGGCTAAGTCATTGGCTGATTGTAGCGTAAAACTACCACTAATCTCCGCACTACCACCAGTAATACCGGAGGCGGCATATTGTGAATCAACTCTGGGAGAACTGAGAAGTTCGTTGTCTAGGAAAATGCCGATGCCGCGTCCTGTACCTGCAAGATTTTTTGTCAAATCAGCAAACAGTTCACCACCCTTATCGTCAAAACGAATGTTCACACTCCAGCTATTACCTTGAGGAGCAGGCGATGCAGAGGCGTCTTTAAGGTATTTACCGGTTAATGGTGGTTTTGTGCTTTCAAATAATTCCGCGATCGCGCTGATATTTTTTTGGAAATCTTCTTTATTTTTAACAATTCCTGCTTGGTCGTTACTCTTTTTCAACTGCTCAAGCTTTGCTTTGAACTCGCGCTCTTGAACTTGTAAAGCAAACAACTGTGGTTCGGTATTTGGCTTTTGCTTGCGAAACTCTAACTGAGCCGTACCCCCAAGCACCCGTTCTGCTTGCTGTGGATCGTTAACTCCTGGCAGTTGAACTAAAATTTTATCTGTACCAGCTGTTTGAATCACCGCTTCGGAAACGCCTAAACCGTTGATGCGTCCTTCAACGACTTTTTTAACGGCTTGTAACTCGCGATCAGTGATTTGCTGAATTTCAGGTGTTGTTTTCACCTGAATTGTCAGCTGTGATCCTCCCCGCAAGTCCAGTCCTAAAGACACTGGGACTAAGATAATCGCCGCAATTGCAGCAATTACTAAAACTAAGGTTAATATTAATAATGATCGCTGTCTCTGCATACCATCAACCGTTGTGACAAACGCTATGATAGCGTTCTTTTAGCCGAGTTAGGACTTAGGACCAGAGAGTTAGGAGTTATGAATTGTAAATTAGGTTAGGACTAAGAGAGCCCGTCTGTGTTCAATCCTTTCTGCATATAAGTCATATTTTACACCTAAATGCCTGTAGAGACGCAAGGGAGGCGCGTCTCCCTTGCCTCCTCAATCTAAACTCGCAAAGCGATCATTTTTTCCACAGCTTCCACAATCTGCTCTGGCTGGACAATTGTTAGCCGTTCCAAAGTTCCGTTGTAAGGCGTAGGAATGTCTTGAGAAGAAAGCCGCAGTACAGGTGCATCCAGCTCATCAAACAGGCGATCATTGATTTGTGCAATTAATTCTGCTCCAATCCCACCTGTTCTCATACATTCTTCGACAATTATCACTCTATGGGTTTTTCGTACAGACGAGCCTATAGTATCTAAATCCAAAGGTTTTAATGATATTATGTCGATGACTTCTGGGTCATAACCTTGTTTTTCTAAAGTTTTTACTGCCTGCATCACATGATGTCTCATGCGCGAGTAAGTAAGAATTGTTACATCTTTTCCTGGACGTACAACTTCTGCTTTATCCAGAGGTAGCAGATACTCTTCTTCTGGCAAGTCTTCCTTGAGATTGTAAAGCAAAACGTGTTCAAAAAATAACACTGGGTTATCATCGCGGATGGCAGATTTCAGCAATCCTTTAGCATTGTAAGGTGTTGAGCAGGTAACAATCTTCAACCCAGGAACGGCTTGGAAGTATGCTTCTAGTCGCTGGGAATGTTCTGCACCCAGTTGTCGTCCCACCCCTCCCGGACCACGAATTACCATCGGAATTTTGAAATTACCGCCAGAAGTATAGCGTAACATACCAGCGTTGTTGGATATTTGATTGAAGGCAAGAAGCAAAAAGCCCATGTTCATACCTTCGATGATCGGTCGCAACCCACTCATTGCTGCGCCTACTGCCATACCAGTAAAGCTATTTTCTGCGATGGGAGTATCTAGAACTCTGAGTTCGCCATATTTTTTGTAGAGATCTTTAGTGACTTTGTAAGAACCACCGTAGTGTCCTACGTCTTCACCAAGAACGAATACAGTAGAGTCACGTGCCATCTCTTCATCAATGGCTTCCCTTAAAGCGTTAAAGAATAGTGTTTCTGCCATTAGACCTGTTATTACGATTATTTTTAAGAATCTTATCGTGCATTTGCAAGAAATATAGTGAGCGATCGCACTCCTTTGTTTCAAAAGAGCAGGGTATCCAGCGAGATGATCATTATCCTCTGCACTTTTTTAAATTATATAAAGTTACTGTCCTCATGATTCTAACGACTGGAATTAGTGTAACGTAAGACTACTAGCTGCTTAAGGGCTTCTATAGAAAATACGTTTTAATAAGTCATCTATAAAAAGTATGACTTAAATATTATAATTTTTCTTTGCAAGTATAAATGCTTAGGCATCTTGCTGCGTCTGGCTGAACTTGAATTACAAGGTTTTGCTTTTATGCTTTCTTTAAAGCGATGTCGCATTTTAGTAGTGGACGATTTTCCAGATAATTTATTTTTGCTTCAATCTGCTTTAGAAGCAGAGGGGTATGACGTTGATACTGCGAACAATGGTAGAATTGCGCTCAACAAGATAGACGCTTCGCCACCCGATTTATTACTGCTGGATGTCATGATGCCGGGAATGAATGGCTATGAAGTCACCCGACATATCCGGAAAAATGACCATCTGCCCTTGATTCCAATTATTCTCGTTACTGCTTTTGAAGAGGCTAGTGCGGCAGAAGGGTTAGAAGCAGGAGCAAATGATTTCATCCGCAAGCCAATAAATTTAGACAAATTACTTGCCAAAATCACGGCATTGTGTTGCTAAAGCATGGAACTCAGGATTCAGCACTGCTAAACTGAGCATCTGGAAACCTTCTCGGTCTTCCTGGTTTGCGTTTATGCTGTTGATTAATTGATTTTTCGCTTGCTGTTGCCAACTCTTCTGGTGTGCATTTAAACAGTCGCAAAGCTTCTAAATATTTCTTCGGTGTCATTGTGGGTTCAGTACGTCCTGCTTCCCAGTTGCGAACACTAGTTTCACTAATTGCAAGCCTGAAGGCAACTTCTGCACGGCTAAGATCAGCACGTTCTCTCAGGACTTGCATATCCATATTTTAAATGCTCCCTTGTAATATTATTTATGTATTTAGTAAATCAATTGACGTAAAAAAGCCAACTAAAGATTATTTATTAACTATATTAT
>JAQYWO010000167.1 GCA_029379215.1 Rhizonema sp. PD37 | reverse complement strand
TGATTTTCATAGTATAATTAGTGAACATAAACAATTAGAAAGACCTTTGGAAAAATATTTTTTGGAAGTTTATGAAATGGTTTTAGAGTTTAAATTAAAGACCACCAAAGCTTTAAATTGTTCCGAACCCTGAATACTTTCACTCATCCATGAACTAAGGAATATAAACGCGACCCACGCCCATGTAATTCTCAATATCAAGCAGAATCTCAACTAATCGACTCGCGCATCGTTCACGATAAATCTGCTCATCAAGCCGTTCTTTGTTGCTGATCGTCACAATGGGAAGCGATTGCATGGTATTGTCTTCCCGAATTACTTGCTCTCTTTGAATCGTCTCCCTTCATGTTTCGATTTGCAGTCAAAATAATCATCCGAGTAGTTTGAGCAACTTGCCACACCTTTCTGTCACTGCTGTTTTCAAGTAAACCAACCTCCAAGGAATCCAACGAAACGAATCGACATCAGTTCAAGCCATCCTTCAGCCGCAATTGTGCCCCAGAGCAATGGTGCTTGTCCTCTTAGGTTGTAGTCGAAGAGAAAATTCATACCTTGAACTCAAGCCTGTCTTTCCAAGATTGAAGTTTAGCACGGAGTGCTTCAAGCCCTGGTTTGGGAGGCATTACAGCAAGATTGGCAAAGTGTTCTCGATTGCGTTCAACCCAATATTGCCGATTGTCTTCTGCTTGAAGCAAAACTTGTTGATACTCAGCTTCTAATTCAGCCTGATGAGCTTCGATATAAAAGAGAGCGGCATTAACTTGAGCATCTGTCAGGCAGAGTTTTTCGCGAATGAGCTTTGCCGGGTAGCCAGCCGTGAGGTAATCCATCACGTCATAAAGAGTAATTCGGGTTCCTGCGATCGTTAGTCCCCGATCTGTACGAGTAATATTTGATTGTTCATTTGACATTTCAGTCATAATGCAAGCTCTTGAAGAGTTACTGTCATCATAGCTTACAGCGAATTGAGGGCGACGTCCCATCTCTCTAGAAAATCTGAGAATACTAAGTCATCTTCTTCTGTGAACTTGCAATTGATTTATCTGTTGCAAACATTTTTGAATTTGGTATAAGTCCAGGTAAAATCAATTCCAGAGGATTCATAAAATCTTGACTTTAAGCGCTGAAGCGCTCACTACTGTTCTCCACTAAAGCTTGAAATTGTTCCGAATCCCGAATACTTTCACTCATCAGAGTCAGACTTTGCCATTTGTTGACAGCGATCGCGATTCAGTTTGATGGCTTGTCGCAAATTCTCCACCGCCAAATCCACGTTCCGTTGCAATCCATAGCAACAAGCTTTGTTATACCAAACACAGTCGTCTTCTGGTTGAATCAGGAGTGCTTGCTCAAAAGATGCGTAGGCGTAGCCCGCCGCAGGCATCGCCAAATCGTATCTTTCTAAATACATGAGTGCTAATCCTCGATTGTTCCAAGCCTCATTTTTATCTGGTTTGATCGCCAGAGCTTTGTCGTAAGATGCGTAGGCGTAGCCCGCCGCAGGCATCGCCAAAACATATTTTCCCAAATTACCCAGTGCATTGCCTCGGTTGAACCAAGCTTCATGTAAGTCTGGTTTGATCGCTAAAGCTTGATCATAGGATGCAATCGCCTCATTGTAGCGCCGTCCAACCTGCTTGATTCAGATGGTTTGCCAATTCCGTCGCTTCCCGTGTTTTCCCCAATCCGGTGCGTCCCAAAATTAACACCCAACGAGACTCCTCAAGCAGTTTTTGTAATTCCTTGCGGATGCTGCGATTTGCCGCTCGGTCCTGGTAAACTATATTTCTATCTGCCAAAGGATCGTAGTCATCTCCACCAAGAATTCGCTGCTTCAAGTCTTGACTTTGAGGCTTAATGACTTCAAAAGGAAAAATATTCGGAGGAATGCGCCGCTGACGATGACGCCATTTTAGCCACCAGAAAAAACTGACAATGGCAGGGAGAAGTGCAGGCAACCCCCCTGAAAGCAGGTTGTCAATAAACTCTTCGTTTTCTGTATAAAATGTCAGAATTGGCTGAAGAATGTCTAACACACAGTTGATTTGATCTAATTCGGAAGATAGGAGGATGCACTGGATATAGATACCGAACAAGGGGAATTAAAGAAATTTTTATTTCCTATTCCCCAAAGCTCCTCTGCTTTCTTCGGGTTGGCAGGTGCGAAAACACAGGGGAACCTCGGTTGTTCTGCTGTACAAAGGAAGCCGCCACTCAGACTTCTCTGCTTTGGGCGCAGTGGCTTGGTAACCCCCCGAACTCTTCTACAAAGGAAGCCGCCCCTTAGACTTCAGGCTTTGCGAAAAGCAGCTAACTCCTCCCTACTCCTCATTCGCTTGCCTAAAGAATCTGCGATTGGGAGAGGAGTCTTACTATCAGTGTAGCGCTCGCCGTCATTTAAGAGCGATCGCCCCTGACGAGAACTGGTAATGTCTGGGAGCATGGCGAGATATGACTTAATTCAAACATAAGCTCACAAGAATTCAACAACTCTCCCTGTTAGAATGCTCAGAGTTTTCTATTTCCTCTGAATTAAAATTAGAATGTTGACTATTGTGTTAGTTAATGAGTATGAACCATATTAATTTATTAGAAAGAATTACATTTGACAAAAACGTTTTAGGAGGAAAACCAATCATTCGAGGTCTAAGAATATCAGTAGCGATGATTTTAGAGCTATTAGCAAAAGGTACTAGTCAACAAGAAATCTTAGAAGATTATCCGGAATTAGAAACAGAAGATATACAAGCAGCTTTGTTCTATGCTTATTCACTAGTCTCTCAAAAAGAAGTTTTAGACAGATTGGCTGCGTCTTAAACTATTTGTCAGCACCCCTGAATTGAATTCAGGGGCTTCGTGTAGAGAGGCTAGTTCTCTTACTTGAAGCCCTAGCTGACCCGACTCAGAATCTGCTTGTCAGATTCTACATTCAGATGAAGCTCGCCGGGGGAAGCTTCCCCCGGCAGACTTCAAGGCTTGGTTAAAGTACTCACCTTGGGATGCATTGCCAGTCCACAAGCACTGAGACTGAACAATTAAAAGGTCTAAAGGGTTAAAGCCAGTGTTGTTCGGATATGCCAACCATTGAATATTGTCTAGGCAAACATCACCCAGTTTCTGGAGGCTCGTTATGAGCAAAGTTCTCGTGATTGATACTCTTAAACAACCGTTAAACCCCGTGCATCCAGCAAAAGCAAGACAACTACTAAATAATGGACGAGCCGCTATATTTCGCCGCTTCCCGTTCACTATTGTGTTGAAAGAGTCATCGTCAGATCAAACGATTCAACCTTTGAGACTCAAGATCGATCCTGGCGCAAAAGTAACAGGTATTGCCATCGTGAATGATGCCAACGGGGAAGTTATCTGGGCAGCAGAACTGCAACATCGTGGTTTTACAATCAGGGAGTCTCTAACTTCCCGCAGCCAGTTACGCAGAAGTCGCCGGAACCGTAAAACTCGGTACCGCCAAGCTCGATTCAATAACCGCAAACGGGCAGACAGTTGGTTGGCTCCAAGTCTCATGAGCCGGGTTTACAATATCGAAACCTGGGTAAAACGATTGTGTAAGTTTGCTCCTATAACCACTATCTCGCAAGAATTAGTCAGGTTCGATACCCAATTAATGCAAAATCCTCAAATTCAGGGGGATGAATATCAGCAAGGGGAATTACAGGGGTACGAAACTCGCGAATATTTGCTTGAAAAATGGAGGAGGCAATGCGCCTACTGTGGAGCCGAAAATATCCCTCTTCAAGTTGAGCATATCCAACCACGAGCTAAAGGGGGTTCTAACAGACTATCTAATCTCACCCTAAGTTGTGAAAAATGTAATACCAAAAAAGGAGTAAAAGACATCAAAGACTTTTTGAAAAAACAGCCGGAAAAATTGAGTAAAATTCTGGCACAAGCTAAAAAGCCATTGGCTGATACTGCTGCGGTTAACTCAACTCGGTTTAAGTTGCTAGACGTATTGAAAGCCACTGGGTTACCAATAGAAGTAGGTTCTGGGGGATTAACCAAGTTTAATCGTAGTACTCAAAACCTTGAAAAAACTCACTGGATTGACGCGGCTTGTGTAGGTAAATCTACCCCTACTCTTAACATAAAAGGTGTCAAGCCTTTATTTATTAAGGCGGCAGGACATGGAACCCGTCAATCATGCCGTACCGATAAGTATGGCTTTCCTAATCGCCATTGTAGTAGAGACAAAATTCATTTCGGTTTCCAAACAGGTGATATTGTTAAAGCTGTTGTCACTACTGGCAAAAAAATTGGAATTCATTCTGGTAGAATCGCAACCCGTGCGACTGGTAGCTTTAATGTTTCAGCTAAGAAAAGCTTAATTCAAGGGATTTCGCACCGTTTTTGCCAAATTATTCATCGTAAAGATGGATATGGATACGCTTATTAAAATAAGCGTTCGTTTTTCCTCCCCTGCTCCCTGCTGCCTATTTGTATCAACTTTAAAGTGAAATGGTATTAGAGGTGCGCTTTTTTCAAGTTAATCTCCGTACCCCTTACCGTTTTGAGAATCGTTCCAAAGCGATGTTTGTGCTGTTTATGCCATAGAAGTGGATTGCACAGAAGGTGAAACCTTTGTAAGTAGTCATGCAAAATTATTTATATATCTCTTGAACCTAGAATCACGGTTTCACAGGTATTTCAAGCGTCGTGAATGTAAAATTAATTTTGCCCAAGTACTTAGAATAGATCTTCGTGACAACCGAATCAGTAACAGATGCTCACTCGGCGATCGCACATCAAGTAGTATTGGGTTATGGGAGTTATGTTTTTGGTGTATGGGAGTGACAGCATGAAAAATACAATTCACCCATTTTGTCCAAAATCCAATATGTCAAGTAAGTATTCGATCATCTATTCCCAAAAAATTGGCAATTTCTATTGAGAAAATATCTGATATTGTCTAAGTAGTGTTCTACGGAAATTGCTGATAATCATATGTATTATTTATTACTCATAGTTTAATACTGCTTAGAAACATATTTGATAATTCAATGTTTTGATACTGGAGAAGATCGATGATCCCTCGCTTATCCACTGCATGGCTTGTGCCACTAGCCTTAACCATAGTAAGCTTTGGCTCAAGTGCAGCAAGAGCCACTGCACACAAAATCTATCAATTTACTGGTCACTACTCCACAACAGTCATTATTACACCCATTACTGATAACGTTTCACAGGTAGTTGAATCAGGTGAGAGTCTTGACGCCCCTTATGGTTTAAATCAATACAATGGTCTAACATACTCCCAAACTGACAGCAGCGGGAATACTAGTTTTAATAACGATGCTGCGAAACTGGAGTTTAAACTAAAAGTGGCAAGAATTGAACCTCAAATGTATATACAGAGAGACATTAACATCGTTTTACCTGATTTTTAGATATAGCTGAGTTTCAGGCATTTTTAGGTATTGGGTGTATTTCCTTTGCCCTGTATGGTTTTGAGGCTTATTTCTTTATCAAAAATGTTTAAGTCCCGTTAACTGTAGAGATTCTTGACTAAAGATTACCGAAAAGGATTTATAGAAACAACCCAAGAGTTATGAAAAAGCCTGTATCAAAATTTCGCAAGGGAGAAAGTTAAACACAGAGGTACACAGAACAATAACCCATCCTCCTATGTTTGTTGTTTCAAGCACTGCATAGCCTTAACTAAACCGTATTGTGCAATCATTGACTAGTAGCTAGCGGTTGCTATGACTTGTAGACTAAGAAACCCGTGATTGCATCTCTGAGAGCTTCTGGCTCGTCAACCCGAATCAAATGACTGCTGTTTTCAAAGATTCTCAAGTCGGCATGAGGAATTTTACTAGCTATTTCTTCAGAAAATTCAGGTGGACAAATCCAGTCATGTCGTCCTCCAATCACTAAGGTGGGTGATGTAATTTTATGTAACTGGTCTAGCACGTTGTAAGAGCGTAAAAACCCACCAAAGGCAACATTAATGGCATCAGGAGAGAGAATCATTTGGTTCAATACTTGGGGAGGTGAGTTGGGATCGTAGGTGAACGAGTACATCGGTATCATCACCTGGAAAAACTCGCTCAGTTGTTCCTCATTCTCAAATAAGCCGTCCCAAAGTCGTTGGGCAATCGCCTTTTGTTCCTCAGTTCCCCGTTTTGCGAGAATCTCCTGTGCCCGGATCAGAAAGCGGGAATCCGCTACCGTGGAGATGACAATCAGATGAGAGACATTCTGGGGATAGCGAATTGCGTAGGAAAGAGCAACCATGCCGCCGTAGGAAGAGCCAAGGACTACAATTTTGTCTAAACCCAGATATTGGCGTAGCGCCTCCATGTCTTCGACATTATTGTCCAGGGTATAGGTTTCCTTTGCGCCCCGCGCTGATCGTCCTTGCCCTCGATGGTCAAAATAGACGAGTTGCATCTTGTGGCTGAGTGGAGAAAAGGTAGGTTTGTCGGGAGTGTGGTCAGCACCAGGTCCACCATGAATAATGAAAGCGACTGGCTGCGAGCGCCATCGCGGTCCGTCCTTCACTAATCCCGCGCCTACAATATCAAAGTAAATCTCTGTATCTCGTATCTTTGCTCGCATCAGTTAATTCTCCTTTTAACAGTCTTTGCTTTTAATCTTGACGTAAGTCTCATCCACTTGTCACGAATCATGAGTAGGATGTGGTACTCACGGGACATTCATCAGAGGATGAATGGAAACTGAACCTTAAGAAAGCAGAGGTGATGTAATGCCATCCACTTGGTTTGTTGCTCAGGCGGAAGAAACTTGACCCAATAAAAATGAAAAACTTCCCGGTGCCAAAGTTGACCGGACGCGCCCTTATATACATTTTCGGAATTTTGGACTTCTTTGTTTCAGATTTGTGAGAAATCAGGGTGTTGTAGTCAGAAGTGCTGTATAGTTTGAAGTATGCCATCCGCTTGTGATCTTCATCAGATGATTTGCAATGGGCAGATTTTGCATGAACGACTTCTATAACTCTCTGGCAAGACTCGCAAGATATCCTACAAGTAGTGCTCAAGTGCACTCAGTTATCCTTAAAAAAGTTGCTGTTACCCAGGAGAGAATGAAACAATGGGCACATTGTTTGTCAACGAATCATTTGCATAAATATAATCTGGTGCAAGCAGAGATTGCACGAGTTTTGGGTCAATTGCTTGAGGCAGAAGAATTCTACGAACAAGCTATTCTTGGTGCTAGAGACAATGACTATCTTGAAGATGAAGCATTAGCTTATGAATTAGCTGCCAAATTTTATCTATCTCGTAGTCGGGAAAAGTTTGCCCAAACTTACATGAAAGAAGCTCAATACTGCTACGAGCGCTGGGGAGCAACTGCAAAGGTCAAACATTTAGAAACCCACTATCCACAGTTATTTCCTCAGCCATCGAGCAGGTTTTCCACACCAATCCACACCACTTCTGGAACCACCAATAGCTCAGGCATCACTTTCGATTTAGCCGCAGTCATAGAAGCATTACAAGCGATTTCTAGTGAAATTGAACTGGATCAATTGCTCCATTCCTTAATGAATATCTTCATCAAAAATTCTGGCGCAAAAACAGGATTTCTGATTTTAGAAAGTTCAGAAGAATGGGTGATTGAAGCATCTGGTGAACTAAATGATAATGATGGGGAGATCAGTATTACGCATGTAGTTCAATTTATTTCAATAGCAAATCGCCTGCCGGAATCGATTATTAATTATGTTCTCCTAACTCATGAATCTGTCATTTTAAATGATGCGACTCGTGAAGGTAATTTTATCAATGAGCCATACATTCAACACAACCAAACACAATCAATCTTCTGTTTGCCCCTACTGAATCAAAGTCAGCTCGTCGGCGTGTTATATCTCGAAAATCAGTTGGTGACTGGGGTATTTACACAAGAGCGATTCTCTGAAGGAGGCGCTACGCGATCGCAAGTTTTGCATCTGTTATCAGCTCAGGCAGCTATTGCGATCAAAAATGCCAAACTCTACTCAAAGCTACAAAAGAGCGAAAGTAAGATGGCTCAATTTCTAGAAGCTATCCCAGTGGCAATTACAGTATTAGATGCGACGGGCCGCCCTTATTATGCCAATCAACGGAGAATTGAGCTAGTGGGTAAAGGGGTTGATACTACAGTAACACCCCATCAATACGCAGATATTTACCAGTTTTATCGAGCAGGAACGGATCAAAAATACCCAAGTGAGCAACTGCCAATCGTCCGTGCATTAAACGGTGAACGCACCACAGTTGATGATATGGAAATTCATCGAAACGACGTAATAATTCCAATTGAGGCTTGGGGAACGCCCGTGTTTGATGAACAGGGCAATGTGGCTTATGCAATCGTAGCCTTTCAAGACATTACAGAGCGGAGACGATCAGAGCAACTACTAGCCGATTACAACTACACTTTAGAGCAACAGGTTGCGGAACGAACGGCAGCATTACAGAAAAGCGAAGCAGCATTGCGCGATGTCTACGACGAGCTTCGCTTACAAGAACAGCAATTACGACTGATCACCGATGCTCTCCCTGCTCTTATCAGCTATGTGGATGAAAATCAACGATATCAGTTTGTCAACCGGACTTATGAAGTTTGGTTGAGCTGTAGTCAAGATGAAATTCTGGGCAAGTCTGTCCGTGAAGTCTTGGGTGAAGCGGCTTATCAAATTGCGCTGCCGCACATCAATCTAGTGCAAGCAGGACAGATGACAACCTATGAGGCAGAAATTCCCTATCCGTTTGGCAAAAAGTATATAACTGCTACCTTCATCCCCGATTTTGGTCCCAATGCTCAAGTAAGAGGACATTATGGTTTGGTCACAGACATTAGCGAACAGCGAAACGCTGCACTGCGAGAACAGAAAAGTGCCGAGGAAGCCTCAATTTTAGAGGAACGCAACCGCATGGCACGCGAAATTCACGACACTTTGGCGCAAGCTTTTACAGGTATTCTGCTGCATGTCGGAGCAACAACACAAGTGCTAACGGATGATTTAGAAGCGACACAAGCACATCTGGAAATGGTGGATGAGTTGGCAAGAACTGGGCTTGCTGAGGCACGCCGTTCGGTCACAGCTCTCCGTCCCCAGCTATTGGAAGATGGTAATTTGCATAGCGCCCTCTATCGCCTCGTGACTCAGATGAGAGCCGCTACCGATACGGCTATTATCTGCGAAATCAGTGGTACAGCTTATCCTCTACCACCGGAGGTTGAGAATAACTTACTCAGAATCGGACAAGAATCATTGACAAATGCGATTAAATATGCAGAGGCAGGCGAAATTCGCATTGAGTTGGCGTATGAAAATACACAGTGTATTCTGTGCATTAAGGACAATGGAAGGGGCTTCGGGGTTGGTACTATACCACCTGTTGGCGGATTTGGATTACTGGGAATGAGCGAGCGGGCAGAAAATATTGGAGCACAGCTAACGATTCAAAGCCAACCTGAGCAAGGAACAGAAATTGTTGTCACGATCCATCGAGAGTAAAATAAGTTAAAAATGCAAAACTACAAATGTAAAGTGTAGAAGCATGTCAATTTATAATTTTGTACTTTCAATTTTTTAATAATTATGAGCCAATCAACGAATATTCGTGTTCTGATTGTTGACGATCATTCCATCATCAGGCAAGGATTGGCAACCATCATTAACCGCGATCCAGAAATGACGGTGATTGCTCAAGCAGAAGATGGAAAACAGGCGATCAATGTGTTTCGGGAATATCAACCAGATGTAACACTAATGGATTTACGAATGCCACAGATGGCAGGAGTTGAAGCAATTACTGCCATCTGTGCTGAATTTAAATCTGCTCGGATTATCGTGCTAACAACCTACAACAGTGATGAGGATATTTATCGCGGATTGCACGCAGGCGCTCAAGGTTATCTACTCAAGGATGCTAAACCTAGCGAGCTTCTAAATGCGATTCGTAGCGTTCATTGTGGTCAGAAGTATATTCCGCCAGAGGTGGGGGCGAAATTGGTGCAACGGATGAGCAATCCGGAACTGAGTGAACGAGAGCTAGAGGTACTCCGTTCAATGGCCCAAGGAATGAGTAATTCAGACATTGCTACTGCTTTGAGTATTGGAGAAAGCACTGTCAAATCGCATGTCAATCGCATTTTAAGCAAACTGGGAGTGAACGATCGCACTCAAGCCGTAATTGTTGCTGTTAAACGCGGAATTGTCAGTTTGTAAGCTGCACTTTAGTTGAAATTTGGATTCCAACTAAAGTTGGAGTCAATCTTCCCCTATAAGATGCATTTAGTTATCCATTATTCTAATGAGCAAAAGTTTCAACTTTGAGTGGACGACAAACCAAAGTCAATTGCCTATATTGAATTTAGTTAAACAAAATTTCACCCGATTACGATCAATATAAGAAGTTGTTAAGCGAGAAACAGTCAAGATCTACCCCTCTCCTAAGAAAACAGAATGATTTCTTCCATCCATAATAGGCGATCGCCCATAAACAGCTTCTGTCACCAGTGGAGATGGGATGTCAGCGACGTGGGTAAAAGTTGGTAAACACTGGCGTGTGGCGTGTAAATCAGCGCTTCCCACAAGCACGGAGCGCGAATCCAGAACCGCGCATTCAGATGCTCGACGGCTTCAACGAAGGCTGGATCGAGTTTGAGCATGGCGAATTGGGGTCGATTAAAGGCAAGGTCGAACTGGAAACCGTTCTAAAAAGCCTGTTTCTGCGATCAAACCTGATTTAAACGCCTGCTTTTTTGAGACGAGAGCTTGAATCTTTCAAACTTAATTCAAGCAAATCTTGCAACTCAGTTGTTGCCACATTTAAGTTGCCGCAAAACCAATTGCGATCGCCTACGGCATCGCGACAGTCACATTAATATGAGAGGTCAAATCATGAACCAAGTAGCAGATTTCTTCGTTCGTAGCGCGGTCACAGAGACCACCCGATCCTCTATGGGCAATCTCCGGTCTTTTCTCGTAAAGTCTACCGAGACCGAAAACCGCTTCTTTCTTATGGAGACTCGGGCGGTACCGGGAGCGGAGCCGCCGCCCCATCTTCACTATGAGCAGGATGAAGTGTTTTACATTCTTGAAGGCGAGGTAGAGGTGTACTGCATGGGTCAGGTGAGAACAGCGCGGACGGGCGAAACTGTCTTCCTGCCCCGAATGCAGGCGCACGCATTCTACTTCCTGTCGCCCATCGTCCATTTCCTCGTCCTGCTTACACCAGGCGATCTGGACGGGTACTTTGAAGCAACGTCGAGTCCAGCGACCAGCATGGAAATCCTTGCAAACGCAACCACTCACGCGAACTCCGATCCTGCAGCTGTTATCGCGCTGCTTGCCAAGTACGGAGTCAAGATGCTGACTCCGGAGGAAACGGCGGAACTGTTGCCCCACTACCCTGGCTTTGGGGTGCGGCGACCTGGCTAGAAGCAACGCTGCTCAGTGACATCAGGGATCTTCGTGATGTGGGATAGGGGGTTACATTCTTACGCAATGGTACAAGCTACAGTCAATCAAGGATGTGATTATCTAGGCAGAATACCTGCCAACGTTAAATTCCTTTCAGATGAAAGTGACAGCAGAGAGAGAAGTAGATTTGAACTCTATCTGTTAGTTTTCACAGTTCAAATGATGACTGAGCAAATTTTCAATCGCGTTTTTTCTTTCAGTAATCAAATAAGCCTAATGACTCTTTCTTACAGAGGTATGTGAAACATATTCGCTCTCGACCAAACCATCAAAGACCGGCACTCAACCCGCAAATTTTTAGCTGTAGATTAGCCGCGATCCTGTTGAGAAAAATGTCTTGTTTCTCGATGATCGTGAGCTAGCGCTTAGGTTCTGAGTATGGTGACTCAGGCTGATATGTGGTTATGTGCAGTTAGTACTGTGATGACTGACAAACATTAGACGGAGTTTCATAAGTAAAAAACTCCAGCTAGTTCAATTTACTAATAGTAGTCCACCACTTTGATTTTGCAGCAATTTTGACGATGATTTTCAATGGGCAAATTCTGCAAGCAATATGAGCAATTAAAGCAAGTCGCACAAGGGCAAAACCTTATAAGTACAATGCATAAAATCCAGCTTATTCACTTTATATAGAATCTGCTATTAATAGGGAGAGCAAAATGTACGCGATTACTGGAATTACAGGTCAGGTCGGCGGTGCCGTCGCCCGCAAATTACTCAGCAAAAACCAGTCTGTCCGGGCTGTGGTACGCGATGCAAATAAGGGAGGCGCTTGGGCAGAGCAGGGGTGCGAAGTTGCTGTGGCAGATATGAACAATGCTGACGCGCTGAAAGCGGCGTTTGCCGATGTCGAGGGGGTCTTTGTGGTCATTCCGCCAAACTTCGCGCCATCGCCGGACTTCCCCGAAACACGGGCAATTGTCACCGCCCTGCATACTGCGATCGCGGCGGCACTCCCGGATAAAATTGTCTGTCTATCTACCATTGGCGCACAGGCAACTCAAATCAACCTGCTGACTCAACTTCAGATCATGGAGCAAGGATTGGGGGATCTGGCAGTGCCGATCGCTTTTCTTCGTCCCGCCTGGTTTATGGAGAATGCTGCCTGGGACGTAGCACCTGCTAAGGAGAAGGGCATCATCCCCAGTTTTCTACAACCCCTAGATAAACCTGTGCCCATGATTGCGACGGCAGATGTCGGTCGCGTTGCAGCCGAGTTGCTGCAACAAACCTGGAGCGGACGACGGATTGTTGAGATCGAGGGTCCACGTCGTGTTACACCCGATGAGATTGCGAAGAGCTTTTCCAAAATCCTGGATCATTCGGTACAGGCGGAAGCTATTCCTCACGACACCTGGGAGGCGCTGTTTAAAACTCAAGGCACAGCCAATCCGGAGCCGCGCATTCGGATGCTTGATGGTTTCAATGAAGGCTGGATCGAGTTTGAGAGCGGCGAGTGCGGTTCTATTAAAGGCGAAATCGAACTGGAGACAGTTCTAAAAAGTTTGGTGGATCGGTCAAACTGATTGATGATTGAGGAGATGTGAATGAACCCTGAATACTACGACGACATTATTATCGGTGGCGGTAAAGCAGGTAAAACACTGGCACCAGCATTGGTTGCTAACAAACGGAAAACTGCTTTGGTGGAACGTAGCTCAAACATGATTGGTGGCGGATGCATTAACGTTGCCTGTATTCCCACCAAAACGATGGTGGCGAGTGCTAATGTAGCAAATATCGTACGAAATAGTGCCTTTTATGGTGTTAAAGCCAATGCGCCCACCGTTGATCTAGCAAATGTGATCCAACGGAAACGAATTGTTGTGCAAGGAATGCGTGAAATGAACTTGCACAATTTAGAAACTGCTTTGGGTGATGAACTGATCATTGGAACAGGACGGTTTGTTGCTCCCAAAACCATTGAAGTTAGCGTTGCCGATGAAATTCGATTACTCACTGCAGAACGGTTCTTTATTAATACAGGCACGCGACCGTCGATTCCATCTGTACCCGGACTCACAGAAGCTGGTTTTTTGACGAGTGAGTCGATTATGGAACTCGAACAGTTACCTGAACACCTGATCATTCTTGGGAGTGGCTACATTGGCTTGGAGTTTGCCCAGATGTTCCGGCGCTTTGGCTCTCGCGTTACTGTGATTGGTCATAGTGAGCAAATCCTGTCAAATCAAGATTCAGATATTGCGATCGCCGTACAAACCCTTCTGGAACGAGACGGTATTGAATTCTTGCTAAAAGCGAAGGTGTTAAGGGTTGATCGCGCTGGTAATGAAACCATTCTTCAAATTCAAGTTGCTGACCGAGAGATGAGCCTCCAGGGAACGCATTTGCTCGTCGCCGTCGGTCGTACACCTAACACTGATAGCTTAAATTTAGCTGCTGCTGGTGTAGCAACCGATACACGCAGGTTTATTCGAGTCAATGATCGCCTAGAGACGAATATACCGGGAATTTGGGCGTTGGGCGATATCAATGGAGGACCTCAATATACCCATGTGTCGCTCGACGATTACCGGATTATCAAAGCCAATCTAATTGATGGTGGGAATCGCAGCACGAGCGACCGCTTGGTGCCATCATGTCTGTTCATTGATCCAGAATTAGCTCATGTAGGTTTGACCGAATCCGAAGCACAGCAACAAGGATATAGTATCCGCGTGGCAAAGCTGGATGCCTCAGCCATTCCCAGAGCGAAAACATCAGGTCAAACCGATGGAGTGTTGAAGGCGATCGTCGATACCGAGACTGATCGTATTCTCGGTTGTTCCCTGTTGTGTCATGAAGCAGGCGAAGTAATTTCGACGGTGCAGATGGTGATGCAGGCGAAAATGCCCTACACCGTTTTGCTCAATGGTGTTTTGACTCATCCCACGATGACAGAAGGGTTAAACATGCTGTTTTCAAACGTTGTCAGGCAGCAAGTGTAGACCGTTTATCATATTGCTGTAACAGGTATAGATGACTCTGGAGTAGATTCTCCAGAGCTAACCTTTAGGAGGGAACAGCCAAATCCTTTTTAGCTTGCTCGTAGGCTTCATTGATCTCTTTCATCTTTTCGTCTGCATGAGGATCTGAGCAAATATCAGGATGAAACTCCTTACACAATTCGAGGTAACGGACTCTCACTTCTTGTAAGTTAGCCTGAGGAGAAACTCCCAAAACTTCAGCCCACCCACGGAATCTTGCTTTGTTGTTCCGTGGTGGCGTGTGCCTGCGCTCCTTAGATTTCTCTTGTGTGTTGTAACTTTTCAGTTTCTTAAGAATATCCTCTTCATCGAATCCAAACAAATTGAAGAAGCATCTATGGCGATCGCTGGCAGGAACTTGTATGTTTGAATGCCATTTGAGGAATTGACTAATGATTTCATCTCGCTGCTTCCAGACGTTTTGATACATAATGTCATTAAAAATACCTCCCCTTTTTGTCACAACCGTATATAAATATCCAATATCTCGCCTAGACTCTCTTTCCTCAGGCTCAAAAGGAAAAACCTCATCACCAAGATGATCCAAAACCTTACAGACGAAGAACTGAGGCGGTGTAGGCATAGAGAAGAAAATATCGAGATCGGCATCCATCCCCGATAAAACTTTATTTTTCCTATACTCAAGCCATTTAGATTTCAGAGATGACTTATTTTTGGCGATAAATTCCCGCCAATACTCCTCTGGTGTAATGGCGGAATTCTCGTGTAATCCTCTGGCGATATCAAATCTGCCAGCTTCAATAGTATGAATTAGAAAATTACATGGCTCTGGCTTGAAATTGAGTGACTTTAGCCAGTTGACTAACTCTAGACATCCTACTGGTTTATGGTGCGAGGAGACAAACAAAAGTTTGAACTCGATCAATTTGGAAATTGTGTTCAAAGGTTCTATACTTTCCCAAGATGAATCAAATGCTCTGATCAACTTAGTAGCCTGTTCTTCGATAGGACGATAGATGGCAGCTTTCCCATCATCAAAGTGCATACCATCCTGAGTGGCACATTGCATCAAGATATGGCAATCTTCAATTGATATCTTCCCATCCGGGCATTCATCTGGCTGTGAGGAGTGGAAGTCATTGATCAGATTTTTCACGTCGCTGAGGATGTCTATCGGGACTCTGACAGTAGATGTCTTATAATCAGCTTTTTTTCCTTTTCCGCCTTTACTTTTCATAGGTTATACCTGTTACAACTTTTATATAATCTCACAAATTACATAGCTGTAACAGGCATAAGTGTTATTTAGAAGGAAACCAAGGGGAAATGGATTACTCGCTGGCGATGCTGGAAGCGAAGATAGGCTTTCGAGAATTGATTCAAGACATCGCAAACTAGCTGAAAAGCCGGCTCACAGGTTAATTCGGTTTATTCATCAATTACAGAAAACTTCGCCGCTCTTGGAAGAGCGATCGCTTTTTCAAAAAGTCGTCAATTTATGAGCCCGCGCTCTTATACGCAGGCTTAGAGTGATCTTTCCTTTGTGTATCTATCTTGCAAGAAATAAGCATTCTTCAGTGTACTAATGGCTGAAGCTGAATACTTTCAGAGGGGGGAAGTGGCTGGTTACTAAAGTTAGGATGAAGAGTATCAATTTGGTGTGCTTTTTTCACAAGCCAATTAAATGAAAGATGAGCAAGTTTTAATTGCCTAAAAATCTCCTGGGGATCTGCCAGATGAGTTTTTGGCAGCTTTTGTCCGATTTCTTTAAAGACTAACCCGATAGGTACATTCAGTTCATTCTGGAGCTGAAGATAACGGGTGAATAGTGAAGCGTAAGCTGCAATTAGCGAGCCTGCTCCACCTCGTGCCTGTCCCCAACCGATGAAATAAAGTCCTTTATAATCATCAAAAGAAGAGCCGCCATAGCATTGAACCACTGCTCCTTCAACACGCTGAAGTTCTGTTGGTAGGAACGGATAAGCCACGTGGTAACCTGTTGCACAAACGATCAAGTCAAATGCTTCTCGACTACCATCCACAAATTCAACATCCCAGCCATCAAGGCGACGCACGGCAGGTTTGGGAAGAATTCGCCCATGTTTGATATAGTAGGGCACCTCGTTATTCAAAGTCGGATGCTTGTCAAAAAGTCGATGGGTGGGTTGGGATAGACCATATTCAGAGTGTCCGCCAAAGGTCAGGTGTATAATTGCATAAGCCGCAAGCCGTTGAAACCATTGTGGCATCCACCATTTGATTAAGTCAGAAGTTGGCACTCCTGTAAATGACTTAGGGATGAACCACACTGATTCACGCATACTCAAAACACTCTTAGCCCCTACACGAGCCGCTTCTGCTGCCAAATCACAAGCTGAGTTTCCTCCACCAATGACTAAAACTCGTTTCCCCTGAAGCTGCTGTGATTGTTTGTAATCTTTAGAATGGATAATTTCTCCATTAAATTCTCCCTCAAACTTGGGAAAACGTTTGCTCCAGTGATGACCATTGCAAAGCAATACGCCTAAGTAGGTACTTTGCTTTCCGTTAGCAAAAGTTACTTCCCAGAGATTGTTTTCTACTGGTCGCACATAACTAACTGTACAATTAAGTTCAATATTTCCACGCAAGTCAAAATGATCTGCAAAGGCGTTCAAATAATCCCGCATGTTTTGAGCGCTGGGGAAGTCGGGATAATGATCGGGCATGGGAAAATGGGGAAATTGGGTAATCTTACGTGACGATATGATGTGCGCAGTTTCATAAACGCCGTGATACCAATTTCCGCCGATATCATCACTGGCATCAACTTGCTCGTAGGGTATATCAGCAGCTTTGAGCGCTTGAGCCATACCCAATCCGACAAAACCTGCCCCAATAATTAGATGTTTGTCAGCAGTATTGCCATCTAGCTGAATTTTATTAGAAATATTCATCTTTACCACTTTTTAAGCTCCTGACAAATACATCATTACTTCGCTTCACTATTTGAGGAAAATATCGTCTTTTGTCTAATTAAAATGTAGCGCAAACACCTTTTTTCTGATAGGAGTGCGATGCCAGTAGTCTATCAAGATTATTTTGAATGATTGATTTTTCTCCGCGTCCCCGCGTCTTGGTGTCTCGGTGTCTCCGTGTCAATATATATCCGTCATTTTTGGGTTGACAGACGACTAGTATAGATATAAAAAACTCAGTATTACTAAGAGCATTAATGGTTGCTATTTCTTCATCATCTGAACTCATTTCCACAAAATATAGCAGGGGGCAGGGAGCAGGCTTGAAAATCCCGTGGTTTCCGTGTTTTATCATTAGTTGATGTCCTAATCTACCTGGCAACTGCTATAAAACCCACGTAAACGATTTGTTTCACGGTCGGTAAGTGAAAATTGCCAATGCCAATTCTAGTCGGAGACAAAGGCGAACGGCGAGGTGAAGCGCAGGACACCCTAACACCGTTTCACTTTAAAGCTGATAGATTTAGGCAAGTAGGGGAGGCAGGGGGAGTGAATTGTATCAGAATTTTCGTGAAATGGTATAAACAGAACGCAGTATCGGCGATCGCCCTGACGAATGTACCTCACTCAGTTGAAATCCGTTATATAAGGCTGCATGTGACTTATTGACGAATTTCATTATAAGTAAACCTGATAAGTATGATTACTAAAGGTGATCAAAAACCCCTTGCATTTGTAACGGGATGTAAACTAATATATATATAGGCGAGACAAAAACTCGCCCGATATACATAAAACAAGTCCAGCAATCATAAAACAATGACAGCAACCTTACAACAGCGCAGCAGCGCCAACGTATGGGACAA
>JAQYWO010000016.1 GCA_029379215.1 Rhizonema sp. PD37 | reverse complement strand
TATTAATACTTATCCTGCCCATATTTTTCACAAGGCGTATTCCCGTAGGTTTTATTTTCTTCATGCTAAAAACACAAAAAATTTACAAATGCTTTCACCCCATAATGCTGTCACATGTATTTCGAGTTTCTGATCCCCAATGTCTCTCTCATAACCATTATTTCAAACAGTAGAAATACTGAATAATATTTCTAAAGAGAAAAGAATGACTGTAATTTCCATGATTCACGTGTATAAGACTCCGAGCATGATTAATGGTTGACATGACTTTTGAGATAAAACCAGCGAAATCCAGTCCAGGTATAATTTTCAGCTTAGGTCAATACGATCTCAAAAAATATTTGTAATCAGAACTTATTGTTCCCTGAAGTAGAGATTTCTCAATAGTTGCGAAACATTTTATCGTCAGTGAGCAACATCACTCGATGAGCATGAACAAATAAGTATTTTCCTCTACACACATGAGATATTTCTCACCTATAGTCCTCTAAATATTTTTAATTATTTTTCCATCTTTTTTTTAGGATTTATCACCGAGAATACATTCGTCAGGAGCCAGAATTCCGACAAAGGTTAAGCGACTGGCGGATGAATAAATGGGATTAAGCACAAAGCCAAATTGGAAATTTGGTGGTCTTCAATTGTGTCTGTGGTTTGAATCCCCCACTAATTGATTCTGACTCCTGAAGAATGACTTCTTATTCAATAATTTTGGATATTTTTCTAGGAAAAATATCCAAAATTTCTCTAGTTCATCACATACAAATATGTTTGCATCAGATGTCCATATTCTAATCTGGAGAGAGGTATACGATAGAAAGCTCTGATTATTTTATATGTGACTCAATCAATACGTATATATACAGAGAGCTTGGGACCTTACAACAAATCCGGGATGATTCAGTAGATTACTATGCAACTTTATAGTTGTTGAAGATATTTATCTTCCCAGACGACTAATTGTCAGAAATTCAGTTACTACCTGTTGATAAGCGATTTTTATCAATGCCCACCTATTTGCTTAAAATGCAAAAAAAAAGTATCGTTGACTACAAAATTTGCAGGCGTAGGCGCAGCCCGCCGCAGGCATCGCTCTTTATGAAACAGTTTGTGGTCTACTGAAATTTTTTAATGCTCTCCTTGACTTTTACTTCTGCAAATCGGTAGGATTACAGTTGTTTAAAAACCTAGCCATTTTTTGGTACTGAAATGTTAAGTCAAAAATCACTATCAGTAGGGTTTTCGGTCATTTCATTCTTCACAATCGCATTAACCAACATTGGGGTTAATCGTGTACTAGCTGACAATAGTCGTCTGTTCAATGAACTTGAATCTCGCGTCATTACTAACCCGACAGAGGCACAGAAGCAACAGATTGCAGAAGCAGCTTTTATCTACGGCTACCCTTTGGTAGCTGAAAAAGGCAAAGAGTATCAAGATCTGGCGCAGCAAAATCCGGTGAATCCAGAAGGTTCTCCACTAGCAATTGTTAACAGCCAATTTAACCTGAATTTGCGGCTTTCTACACCTACGGATCCTTTCTTCGGTCCTAATGTTGACACGCTCTACGGAAACGCCTACTTGAATTTGAGTCAAGGCCCTGTTACCGTAACTGTTCCGGCAAATCCTAATAATGACTTTTATTCCATAGACGTACTCAATGCCTATGTAGATACTTTGGGCTACATTGGCGACGTTGGACCAAGCTTGACTACCCCTGGTAGCCTCAATGTGACAGCGCCTGGTAGTTACTATATCACTCCACCAGGCTGGCGCGGGAATGTTCCGAAGGGGTATACACAGATTAAGTCCGAGACTAATTCGATCTGGCTACTGTCTCGAACTTATGTCACTAATCAAGCTTCTCAAGATAGTTTAGCTTATGCTCTGAATCTACAGTCCGGGTATACCATTACTGCGCCAGGTGGCAGTGGCTACACTCAGCCGACGGTCGAATCTGAATTTGCTGGTGTATTTGCTCTGGGGCAAACCCCTCTAACCCCTAGACAGCTTGCCGATATAGCCACAACACCGACGGACGATCCCGCTACTGCTTTAAAAGCATTCCAACAATTAAACGCAGATTTGTCAGATAATCCTCTATCAGTAGGGGGTGGGGGGCTATCCCGAGCCAAACTCAAAAACCTCATCGCCAATTTCGCCTTGATCGGCATCGGTGATGGCAAGACTGGCCGTCCCTCCTCATCAGGTCCGACAATCACAGAGGCACAGGCGGTGGCAGCGCTCCAAGCTGCCCTACGAGACACGAGTGCTAGTAGCGGCACCCTTGGTAGTTTTGGAACGAACTACCTTTATCGAACACAGACCGCTAGGGTTGGTATTGCTGCTAACCAACCCCAAGAATCAATTTATTTTACTCCATCAACATCTGACGGAACACCCCTTGATGGGTCAAAGACATACACCATTACCTTTCCGGCTGGAGGTTTGCCACCTTCACTCCCTGGTACCAATGGCTTCTGGTCTTTAAGTGCTTATGATGCTCGGGGTTTCTTAATTCCTAATCCCGACAATATTTACTCTGTTGCTACCAATACACCTAATAATTTGGTATTTAATGCTGATGGCTCGCTAACTATTACTCTTTCGGCTACCAAACCAGCTTCAGGAACTGCTAACTGGTTGCCCATTCCAGCTGGGAGTCCTTTCCGCCTAACTGGGCGAGACTACTTACCAACCAAGGCAGCTCAAAATGATGGCTATGTATTTCCAAGTGTTGTTCCTGTTTCCACAGATAAGTAAATTCGACGAAGTAAAAAATCGCCCTCAATGCCTATATTGAAGAGCTTTTTTCTCCCCTTGGTACTCACCTTTGGGGATTTTTTTCTTTTGAGTACTCATAACGCCCCCTCGCGTGATGGTTACTTTTTTGAAAAGTTTACTAAGTACGTACGCTTTTCAGCTTTGAGTACTCATCTAATCTTCAGAACATTCGTGAATCATGATGCGAGCGATCGCGAGTCACAATAATATCTAACTCTAACCTTTATCCTAAATTGGGTCGTTTCTACCAATTCCCAATTCCTTCAGCTTTGTTTTCACATCCTCCCACTGAGTACCGCAATAGTAATATTGTTTGTCCAATATATTTGGGATGTAGTAACCCTGCTTTCCACCATTGATACGGAAAAGTGCGTTGGCATGAAAAATAATTATGATGACACAGAAACCAGGTTCTTTTCAGAAAGTTCAACACGAATGAATTTCTGTTTGAGAACCTGGCTTCTTTCATGCCTGTACGTAAGTCTTGCCGAAATAAGCTGCTCCACTCAAAATTACATGTCAACAGTTAACAGCCACAACGATTGATTCCGCAACAAATACGTGTTTTAGCTTATTACAGTTACTTTTGTACAATTTGTCAACAGTAATTGATGTAAACACCTAACACTTCAAACATTAGCAATGCAGTAAATTGTGAACCGGGAATAGACATACTGCACCTAAATAACCTATGTATGCTGAGTGGAAGAATGCACATCAATCTATTTTACACTGTTGAGCATTAACAAAGTCAGCCTCTTCGCCTGATTCAAAATTCAAAATACAAGCTTCATAATTAATTTTGAATTCTGAATTGGGGCGAAGCGAGAGTTCTTTATGACAAAAGATAACAATCACAACGAGAGTGTGTCATCAAATGTCTAATAGCTTAACTAAATGCTTACTTATTGGTAACCTTCAATATGGTAACCAGCAGCAACAATTGCTTGTTTAATTGATTCTTCAGAAGCGCCAGATTCTACTGTCACAGTTTTTGCTTTGACATCCACATCCACCTTGGCATCAGGTTCCATGACATGAATCTGATCTGAGATTTTTGTTGCGCAATCCTCACAAGCTATGTTAGGGACATTCAATTTTAGTGCCATAAATTACCTCAGTGGGTTAATTCTGAATTATTTTTCCAACCTTTATTCTAATCATTTCTAGGATGTTTGTTCATCATTCTTGAGTTAGGTGCTTGTTGTACAACTTCATCAGCGTATAACTATCAAAGTTTAGAGTGAACAATGCTCAACTTCAGCATTCAGCAATGGATGGATTCTTGTATCAACTGTGAAAATAATTTTGTTAGTATAGCTCACAAAACTCGATCTCTCACCAGTCAGGCGGCTGAAAAGCTGACGGTAGAATACTAATTGCCTAACAGCACTCTTGTTAAGACTAAGTTTATACGACATTGCCTATCTGACAAAATGCCTTTGAGCAAGCGGTGTACATGCCAGTGGCAGAATAGTCCTTTTCTGCGGCATACTTTGTCATAGAGGGCGACGAGTATAGAGATATGCGGGTTTGTGGCATCTTGAAAAGCTATGTACTATATTTTAATGCTTGGTTTCAGTTCCGCCTTTGACAACAACTAACCTGTTGCCGTCTATTGTCAAGCAACTGACAACAAACACATGATCCAAAATCCTATAATGGAAATCTTATGGGATGAACTGAAAAGTCTATTGACACTACTACTTTTGTAAAACTTTATGTCTGTAAATCCCCAGTACCTCAGTGGTAGCGAAATTCGCACTTTATTCCTCGACTTCTATGCCCAACGGGGACACGAAATTCTCCCAAGTGCCTCTCTCGTACCAGAAGATCCAACTGTACTGCTGACGATCGCGGGGATGCTACCATTTAAACCGATATTCCTCGGACAGCGTACACCTGAATTCAATCGGGCGACAACTTCCCAAAAATGCATCCGCACTAACGATATCGAAAACGTCGGACGTACCCATCGGCATCATACGTTCTTTGAAATGCTGGGTAACTTCAGCTTTGGTGATTATTTTAAAGAACAAGCGATCGCCTGGGGTTGGGAAATATGTACTACCGTCTTTAATTTACCCAAAGAACGTCTTGTCGTCAGCGTCTTTTTGGAAGACGATGAAGCCTTTGCCATCTGGCGTGACAAAATTAATGTCCCAGAAGCACGCATCAAGCGGATGGGAGAAGATAATTTTTGGGTATCCGGGGCTACAGGTCCTTGTGGTCCATGTTCGGAAATATACTACGATTTTTACCCAGAACGCGGTGATGAAGACATTGATTTAGAAGATGACACCCGGTTTATCGAGTTATATAACCTCGTCTTCATGCAATACAATCGGGATGTCGATGGGACACTCACGCCTTTAGCTTCTAAGAATATTGATACTGGTATGGGTTTGGAGAGGATGGCACAAGTCCTTCAACAGGTTCCCAACAACTACGAAACCGATTTGATTTTCCCGATCATCAAAAAAGCAGCAGAAATTGCTGGGATTGACTACCTCCGCAGTGAGGAAAAAACCAAAGTCTCCTTAAAAGTTATTGGGGATCACATTCGTTCTGTTGTTCACATGGTAGCTGATGAAATCCGCGCTTCAAACGTCGGACGGGGTTATGTATTGCGGAGGTTGATTCGACGGGTAGTACGCCATGGGAGATTGATTGGCATCTCTGATGAATTTACGACTCAAGTTGCCGAAACTGCGATCGCCCTTTCCGAAGCAGCTTACCCCAACGTGCGCCAACGAGAATTAGCAATCAAAGCCGAACTGCAACGCGAAGAATCCAATTTCCTCAAGACTCTGGATCGAGGTGAAAAACTGCTTGAGGAAATTATCCTTGAGTTGCAGCAGCAAGGAAAAACTCAAATAGACGGTGAAAGTGCTTTTACCCTTTACGACACTTACGGATTCCCCCTAGAACTTACGCAAGAAATTGCGGGTGAGAATAATCTTTCAGTAGACGAAATAGGGTTCGAGACGGAAATGGAAAAGCAGCGAAAACGCGGGCAGGAAGCACACGAAACTATCGATTTAACTGTACAAAGTTCCCTCGACAAATTGGCGGAAAATATTCAGGCAACGAATTTCATAGGCTACACCAAACCTGTAGCGACTGCCAAAATCGAAGTTCTCCTTGTCGAAGGGGTTTCACAAGACGAAGCAGAAGCCGGGACAGAAGTGCGAATTGTCCTTGACAAAACGCCATTTTATGCTGAGTCCGGTGGACAAATTGGCGATCGCGGTTTTTTATCTGGTGATGGTATCGTCGTCACAATTCACGATGTCAAGAAAGAATCTGACTTCTTCGTCCACCTCGGCACCATCGAACGCGGGACGCTCCGAGTTGGCGACACTGTGATGGCGCAAATCGATCAAGCCTGTCGCCGTCGCCTCCAAGCAAACCACACCGCAACTCACCTCCTGCAAGCAGCATTAAAGAAAATTGTTGATGAGTCGATATCGCAAGCAGGTTCTCTCGTTTCGTTTGACAGGTTGCGGTTTGATTTCAACTGTCCGCGTCCGATCACCCCAGCAGAATTACAGCAAGTTGAAGAAATTGTAAACACCTGGATTGCCGAGGCACATTCTGCCAAAGTGGAAACTATGCCCTTAGCAGAAGCAAAAGCCAAGGGTGCCACAGCCATGTTTGGTGAAAAATACGGTGAAGAAGTGCGTGTCATTGATTTTACGGGCGTATCAATGGAGCTATGTGGCGGAACTCATGTCAGTAATACTGCGGAGATTGGGGTTTGCAAAATTGTTTCGGAAGTGGGGATAGCATCCGGAGTGCGGCGAATTGAAGCAGTGTCCGGACCTTCTGTATTAGACTACCTGAATGTGCGGGATAAAGTTGTGAAGGAATTAAGCGATCGCTTGAAAGTCAAACCGGAAGAACTCCCAGATCGCATCACAATTTTGCAAAATGAACTCAGAACCACTCAGAAAGAACTAGAAACCTTTAAGGTACAGTTGGCGATCGCTAAATCGGATAGCTTGCTGCAAACAGTCGAATCCATTGGCGATTATAAAATTCTTGTCGCCCAGCTAGAAAATGTTGACCCAGAGTCCTTAAAAACAGCCACAGAACGTTTACTGCAAAAACTCGGCAACGGTGCTGTGGTTTTGGGTTCGGTTCCGGAAGCGGAAAAAGTCAGCTTGGTGGCAGCCTTCAGTCCCGAAGTAAACAAAAAAGGCTTGCAAGCAGGGAAATTTATCGGGGCGATCGCCAAAATTTGCGGTGGTGGCGGTGGCGGCAGACCAAATCTCGCTTCCGCAGGTGGACGCGATCCCAGTCAGTTGTCGGCAGCCTTGGAAAAAGCTAGAAATGAGTTGCGATCGGCTTTTAGCAAATAGCTGTTATATTATGTTCGGATAATCACTTAACAATTTAGTTGTTCGTTAATTGTTAATAGCAATCAACTATTAACAATTAACAATGAACAATCCAAAATACTTTACAAAGGTGATATAATATGGGTCGCTTAACTCCCTACTCGTTACAACTGCAGATTACCCGAATGTTTGAGCAAGGGCAATCTTTTTTCACCACAACCAAAGTGCAGGAGTGGTTGAAAGAACGCAATCACAATCCAGAGGATTATGATATTATTTTCCATCAAAAACCTGCTCCTCCAGGTTCGCAATCAGTGATTGCCGTTGAAATTGAGTTTCGACGTAAAGATGGACAACCTGTAGATCCGTGGTTGCAAGAACAAGCAAATCTTCAGGCTTGATGAGATTTTGTATCCAGACCAATTGTGAAATGCGATCAATTCTCTATAATCAGGTCAATCAAGCTATTGACAAGACGATCTTGCTCCATTGGCAAAATATCCTTGCCATGCAGCATATCTTGCACAATTAGAAAATGCACGATCGCACCAACAAAAATTCTCGCCGTTGCTTCTGGATCGGACAGCTTTAAATGCGGACAACTCGTGAAATATTGGCAGAGCCTTTTAAAAGCATTCTGCTCGATATTGCGAACAAAAATGCGAGCTAACTGTGGGAATCGCCCTGATTCTCCCAGAATCAGCCGCATAAAGTTCAGGAACTGTGGCGCATTCGTCCCAATATCTAACACTCGATTTGCAAACTCTCTTAGAAAAACTTGGGGTCCAGTTTGTAAAACTTGAGCATCAGCAGCATCAAAAATGGATTGAAATTTTCTCTCGACTAGACGTTGAATAAGCGTAGTAAACAAGCTTTCTTTGTCCTGAAAGTGACTATATACTGTAGCTTTTGAGACTTTTGCCGCCATCGCTACACGATCCATACTCGTTGCCGCATAACCATGCGCCAAAAACTCTTGCATTCCACCCTCTAAAATCGCTTCAGTTTTCTCTGAAGAAAGTTGTCTGTCTGCACGTCCGGGTTTTGCCTGTCTCATGCCGTCGTATCTTCCTTTGGGCTGAGCAATCAATTTTAACTTGACATCACTATACTAGTCGGTTTAGTTTATATAGAGCAAACTAAACCGACTAGTTTATTGAAGTGATAATAAGCGTACAGGCGAATGACAACCCTAAAGGTAGAGTTCGTGTCTCAACTTTTGGGAATAGTTGCTTATTCAAGTCAATTGTTTGTTCTTGAAAAGTTTTTCCAATAGAATCTGGAAACCTGATGATGGAAACAGTAACCAAAACCGAAGTAATTATCGTAGGCGCGGGTCCGACGGGATTGTCTCTGGCCGTGCAGTTGATTCGTTATGGCATTGACTTCGTGATTTTTGATCAGAAAGAAGGTGTCACAGATTTGTCAAAGGCTCTGGCCGTTCACGCACGCACATTAGAGATTTACGACCAAATTGGTCTGGCGCAAAAAGCGGTCCAAGGCGGCGAGATCGTGCAGAAAGCTACCCTGATGCACGACGGCAAAGTCAGTGGCCATGTCGATTTTTCCGACTTCGGCGGGCAGCTCAGCCCGTTTCCCTTTGTACTCATTTTTGAACAAAGTAAAAACGAGAGTCTGCTTTATGAGCATCTCCAACACAACGGCAAAGCGGTTCAGTGGCAGACTGAACTGGAAAGCCTGACGCAGGATGCAGACGGTGTAAGGGCGGTTCTCAAAGCCGCAAACGACGAAACACAGATAATTGAAGCCCGGTATCTGGTAGGCTGTGACGGTGCGAGCAGTTCAACGCGGCATCTCCTCGGTCTCGGTTTTGAAGGTTCGACTTACCCGCGTATGTTTTATGTCGCAGATGTGGAGATGGAATTCCAGGCAGACGCGGCCACGATTTATGTCCCCTTAGGACATGACTCGTTTGTGTTAATATTTCCGATGCAAGGCGGGAAGCATTGGCGGTTTGTCGGCAATATGCCTGAACACAACGATCAAATTGATCGAGACCTTCGTTTCGAGGAAATCGAAAATAAGGTCAAGTCACTGTTGCAGCGATCGCTAGATATCACGAAAGTGCGCTGGTTTTCGTCTTATAAAGTGCATACTCGTCACGTTGAGACGTTTTCTTGCGGCAGATGCTTTCTGGCTGGCGATGCCGCGCACATTCACACACCTGCGGGCGGTCAGGGCATGAACACGGGCATTCAGGACGCTTATAATCTAGCTTGGAAGATTGGGCTGGTTTTGAAAGGTCATGCTGGGGATGCGCTGCTCGAAACTTATAATGAAGAGCGCTTGGCGAATGCAAAAAAGCTCTTGCAGTCAACTGACCAGTTTTTTGATGTCGTAGCGAGCGATCAGTGGTATTTCCAGTTTGTCCGTGACAACATTTTGCCAAGCGTGGCTAGTTTTGTAACGCGCTTTGGTGCAGCAAAAGAGTTTATCTTTCAATTGATTTCTGAAATCGGAATCAACTACCGCAGCAACTCTTTGAGCAAGCATCAGGGCGATGGCGATTTCAAGGTTAAAGCCGGAGATCGAATGCCGTATTTTCAAGTGGACGGCGCGAACGTTTACGACAAACTCCGCACTCCCAAATTCCACCTACTTGTTTTCTCAGACGGGGAACACGGCTATGGAGATTTGAAGCCAGAACTGGAAAACAAATACGGCGATTTGATCGACTTCAACGTCATTCCCCTTTACCCGCGCGTCATAGACATTTTCGGCACAAACCGACCTTTTCAGGTGCTGCTGAGACCCGACAATTATATCGGATTTATCTCGACGGAAGTTTCCTTAAACGATCTTAAAGCCTACCTCAAAGAGTTTGTCGGGCACTCGTGAAATTGTATTGATTGACATCTCCCCCATGCCTGATGGGACTTAGACAAAAAACACTAACAAAAGAGCCTCAAATCTATAGATAGAGGAAGTTTAATATCGTTTTTCCTAGTTTCAAAATATATCGGAGTTTCAAACGTTTTTGAGCCTTTGGTGTATTTCCCTTGTCCTGTATGTTTTTGAGGCTTATTTCTGACTTCAATATTAGACTAAGTTCGTGAAAATTAATTATGCGTTTGTTGAAATTTTTGGTAGGGGCGAGGAAAGCCCTGACGCTCGTTCGCCTTTGGCGTCTCCCCTTGGGAGAAGACTCGCTAACGCTGCGCTAACGGGTGACGCTCGTGCCTCGAAGATCGCTGCGCTAACGTCGCTACCGCTTCGCTAACGCTAACGCAGTCCCCTACGGAGGGAAACCCTCCTGCTTTCTCTGTCTCACCGTTCGCCCTTACGTCCGGAACTAAACATGTCTAATATTGAAGTCACGCTCATTGAACTCCTGACATCAGATTTTATCAAATAGGGACAAAAAAGAATTGGCAAAGATGGCGGCTTGGGTGCGATGCCCTTGGCCACGGCGGTAGCGCCGTATCGCGTAAATGTAACCGACTGAGAATATTTGTGACGTGATTTTTTACCGTATTTGCAGTAATGTAGAGAGAATCAGCGATTTCTCGATTGCTCGATTGCTCGCACCAATAGCAATTAAACGCAAAACTTCTTTTTCTCTAGGAGTCAGTTCGGCAAACTCTGGTGGAGGAATGAGTGTTGTCGATTCTGGTAAAGGAGTCAAGATTTTTTCCAATAAACCAGGTCCTAGCTGAGTATGACCTTGATATATCGATGAAATAGCATTTGTCAATGCTTCTAGAGGAGTATCTTTCAATAAATAATCTGTTGCACCCACTCTCAATGCTTGGGAGACATATTCGTCGTCATCAAACGTTGTCACTAAACATTGCTACTTTCTTACTATGCGATCACTCTTCGCCGCTAGAGTCTTTATTCCTATTTTTGCTAATACAGATTAGGAATATATTCCTAATTTAAATCAGACGTTGCATAAATGCGGGATGAACTAGCTAAATACAGGTATTTCTCTATACTTTAAATAGTGTAGTAATAATCGAACTGAGTATTTAAGCATATCTATTGACTCGGAATAACATAATGTTTTTCGATGTAGGCGTGCGAGATAATGACGTAAACGTGTATTCTCTCCTTCTACTCTGGTCATATATGTTTTGCTAACAATATAGTCTCCTGGTTCAATAAAACTGGGATAAACTTTCCATCCATCTGTGACGTAAAAATAGCATTGCCAGCAGCAAACAATCTCCCACAAAGGTTGGAATGTTTCTGCACTGTGGTCTCCGAGTACCCAACCTAAAATTCCTTGACGGAAGTGATTTACTGCCGTCCACAACCAAATTTTGTTTTTTTTGACCCTACAAAAGTTTCTAATTCGTCCAGTTCTCCTACTTCTGGTATCTCCTCAATTGGCGGTGCGTTTGGCAATTTTTCACCAACTTGTTTTACCCAATTAATTATATTTGTATGATAGCGAAGCGTTAGCGAGTCCGCGAGCGTCTGAACTCCTTTGGTGCGCTTGATCGCTCGGAATCCTGCGCCATTAACTTAAGCTTGTAAGCATTCAAGTTTTATCTCATTTGAATATCCTTTTTGTCGGCTATAAACATTTATAAATTGACGACTACAGCTTACACAGATGTGATGAGCGTTTACCTCTCCGTTTACCATTTTTCCTAATCTCCGTAGACTTGTAGTATGGACAATGCACAGTAAAATACCTCATATCATGTCCGGGAGCTTACCCATAATACCTATGATGCAGAAACCTGACATGTAAAGTATTTACAGATATTTTATTACGGTCGTGTTAGAGGACATGATATCAATTCATCCCTCTATTATGCAACGCCTTAAATCAGTACTTCAGTTACACAACGCATATTTGGGATGTCTAGGAGGTCTTCAGACGCAAATATGCAATGTCCAAAAAGCTAAGCTGCGAGCAATCATGCAGACATACGAACTTCCCGAGCAATTAATAAGCTTGCTGTTCAGTTATCGAAGCCACAACCCACACCAGTCGATGTGAGAGCGGGCTAAGCCGTCATTCGCGCTACTAGAGCCAACACACTGCCCAAGTCTATTGCGGTTAAATAAATTAAGCTTCTTTGGCAACTTTTGCATAAGTCATATAAATATAAAAAAATAGAATGTATCCAATAATGTAGCGCTTATCGTTTAGATAGCAATACATTTTAGATAAGCATCATCTTGGAAACCCGGTAACTTTTAAGCTCACCGGATTTTTCTACTTGACGCTACTTTTAAGCGCCTTCACTCTTCAATAAAAAGCTTTTCACCGTAGCTTTGCATGATGTCACCAACAGACGCTAACAAGGCATTGACTTTATGAGTGCGCCACTTATCCACCAGTTTCTCAACTTTAGTCGCAGGCATTCGCCGCATCATTGCTTCATAAAGATAAGCAGCATGACGAGTTTCATCCTTGGCAATGCTTAAAATTCCCAATTTGAGGCTACGAGTTGTCGGATCGTTATCAGGTAAAACATTTGCCATTCGCATAAAGTATTTGCTCGCATCTAGTTCCAAAATGTATGTGCTAGCCATAAATACATCCCAGTCAACAACTTCGGGTTGTATCTGTTCAGAAGAGTAATCCTCGAAGTAGACGGAGAAGGGAGTACGCCCTTGTCTTGATTGACTTTCTTTAGTTTTTTTTGGTATAATTGGATAGTTAAATACTGGTTTTTTTAGCTGCTTTACGGCATGGGCAAAAATCTTAGCATGTATTGTTTCTTCAGATGCGTGTTTTGCCAGTTTTTCAGCAAGCCAAGCATCGCCCTCTGCTGCGGCACGAGCGCTAAGAACAGTCAGAAAAGGAACGGTGCTAGACTCGATTAATTGAAAACCCGCCAAGAAGTCAGGGCGGGTTTTAGGATCGCGGATCTGAGTGGCATAGTAATAAGCAATAGCACCAGAACCGGCGAGATGCTTCATGTAAGTCAACAAGTTCATGAGGATTCCCGCCTGCTGTAGGGAGTTTACTTGGTTATGCTAATCCTCAATTTCATTTTGGGTTGCTGGTTCTGATACAGTTTTTCGCATTTCCAGACGACGCTTGTTCATCCTACTTGTACAAAACTCCTCTAAAACGCAACATGATAGAAAAACCTAAGCCACCCGTTGCACCAGTTAAACCTGTTACAGATGTTTAGCACCAACGGCATCACACACAGGCGCGTAAACCTTGGCAATCGACCAAATTTGCGGCACGCGTTCAAGCTGCATCGGCGAGTGGTAAACCTGTCTTACTCCGCATTGACTACGAAGCAAGACATGGCTTTGGCTCAACCAAAATGCAACGTCTCCAAGAACGAGCCGACATTTTCACTTTTATAATGTGGCAAGTACTCACATCACCTATTATACAGTCGTAGGGGCGTTAGCTAGTCTTCTCCCAAGGGGAGACGCTGACGCTCGAAGATTCGCTAACGCTGCGAAGATCGCGAACGAGCGTCACAGCTGTTCGCTCTTACTACAGGGATTGCAGCCTCAACCTATGTGGACATCTCTTCACATTCAACCTGTCAAAACCTGATCGAGTTTACCGTCTTTCCTGGCTTCCGATGCATCGTTTTATGTAACAGGTACTGTCCTCTTCGTCGATGGTGGTTATACTGCACGCTTAGAAGATTCAGTCAATTGTCAACAAATTGCAAAGAAATGTTAAGTCTATCACCTTACCTAGCAAACATTTTTATTTACCCGATTAAATCTTTCGATGGGTTTGCCACAACTCAAGCAACTATTCTAACAAGTGGTGCCTTAGAACATGACCGAGAATTTGCTTTGTTTGATCAAAAAGGTAACTTTGTGAATGGGAAGCGAAATCCTCGAATTCATTTACTGCGATCGTCGTTGGATGTTGACTTAAGAATTCTTACTGTACAAATTCAAAATAAGAGTGAGAAATTTGTTTTTCATATTGACAAAGAACGTAGAGAGTTAGAAAAGTGGTTATGTAATTATTTTGGGTTGACAATTAAATTTGTCCAAAATTCCCTCACTGGCTTTCCTGATGATACAGAGGCATCTGGACCGACAATCATCAGCATCGCCACCTTGGAAACAGTGGCATCATGGTTTCCAGAATTAAGCGTTGATGAAGTGCGACGCCGAATGCGAACCAATCTTGAAATTGACGGAGTACCACCTTTTTGGGAGGAGCAATTATTTTCTGAAGAAAATTCCTCCGTTCATTTTCAAGTGGGAGATGTCACGTTTACGGGAACTAACCCTTGCCAACGCTGTGTTGTTCCTACACGAAACTCTAAAACTGGTGAGGCTTTTCCTCAGTTTCAGAAAATATTTATTGCGAAGCGACGAGAGTCTTTACCCTCTTGGACAACTCTAACTCGCTTCAATCATTTTTATCGGTTAGCCGTCAATACAAAAGTTTTTGATTCGGAAGCAGGCAAAACTTTAAAAGTTGGAAATCCAGTGAAAGTTTGAGTTACTTCTTTCGCTACCGTAAAGAGAGACGGGAAGAATTCGAGAAGAAAGCGGATATATGTCCGGTACTCAATGCCATTTTCACGAGTTTTGTGTGAGGGGTGTCAATGGCGATAACTTTGCTGCTGCCTTCGGCAGATCGCTACCAGGCGACTTTCCAAACTGGCAAACAGTTTATACCTCTGATCGTAACTGGCGCAAAGATGGATCTTGGGTAAGGATTCATGACCGTTTGCGCGAATGGGTCAGAGTTGATCATGACCGAGAGCCGAGTCCATCTGAAGCAATCATCGACAGCCAAAGTGCAAAGCGAGCCTACCAGAGTACTCTGTCCGGCAGACGCGTCAAAAGCGCAGCAATGGTGTCTCATATGATGTCCGCCAAATGACCCATAATATAGATCATAATGCTATGAAGTGCGATCGCAATGCCAAAACGAGTAACAATCGAGCCACATCTGAGCTTAGAAGAACTGGAGAGAGGCTACCGACAAGCTAAGGAGCCGATAAAGCGGACACACTACCAGATAATTTGGTTGTTAGCCAAAGGTACACAGACTCAAGAAGTGGTAGCAGCAACAGGCTATAGTCGGAGTTGGATTTACGAGTTAGTTTGGGGCTATAACCGGATCGGACCTGAAACCTTAGGAGACCAACGTATCTCAAATAAAGGAAGCAGCGAACCGCTTTTAGATGATGTACAGCAGGCATTGCTTTGGCAAGCACTTACATTGCCACCAGCAGAGGGAGGACAGTGGAATGGTCGAAAAGTTGCTGATTGGATTGCTGAGCTAATAGATCGCCCCGTTAGTCGTCAAAGGGGGTGGGAGTATCTTAAGCAAATGCGCTTTCGCCTTCGAGTTCCCCGACCAGAACATACAGAGTCCAGCCCAGAGGAACAGGCGGAGTGGAAAAAAAATTTGGCGATCAAAGTCGAACAAATCAGCCAAGAACATCCAGACTGCGATGTAGAAGTCTGGGCAATGGACGAGCAGACGCTCGAGGACTCGCTACCGCTTCGCTAACGAGTTGGCTTGAAACCAGTAATTCGACGTATTTGGGTTGATGAATGGACAGTACCGATCGCAAATGTTAATTGGCGTTTTAAATGGTTGTGGCTTTACGGGTTTGTTCATCCACAGTCTGGGCAAACATATTGGTGGATACTACCATACGTCAATATCCAATTATTTAACAGAGTGCTTGAAGATTTTGCTCGGCACTTTGACGTTGGCACTCATAAGCAGGTTGTCTTGGTTGTTGACCGAGCAGGGTGGCATACTAGCGACCAAGTAGAAGTACCACAGGGTATACATTTGGAATTTTTGCCTTCCCACTCCCCAGAATTACAGCCAGCAGAGCGTTTATGGACACTTACGAATGAACCGATCGCGAATCGAGATTTTGAAAATCTTGATGAGGTTGAGGAAGCGTTAATTAAACGTTGTCGCCAAATCATTGATCAACCTGATTTTGTTCGTGGTTTAGCCAATTTTCATTGGTGGCCTGAAGTGGCTGCTTAATTATGGGTAATTTGGCGGACATCATATCATATCAAATCCGCTTGATCTGATACCAATTCTGTATGAGGCTGCGCTATATTTTCCCGTTGGTGGGGCTATATGAACAAAGGGTGGCAAATCAGGCTAATAATTTGGCGCATCTTCATAAAGAAACGGTATGAGTGATAAAAAAGCCGCAGAAACCCGAAGGGAACATAAAAATAGGGAGGAGAAATCATACCGATACAAACGGATTTGATATCAACTACTATTTAAAACTGTCACGTTAGCAGTTTTAAATAGTAGCCAGTCCATTGATTTATAACAGTTGACCACCGCCAGTTCTGAGCTTTTTCTCGAGAGGCTATAGACATTTTCTCTGCTAAGTCCCCATTTACGGCTAATTCGTCTAGGTACTTCGCGATGTGATTAGTGATAAATTCTTGATTTTTAGGTTCAATTAAGTAGCCTGTTACACCATTTTCAACAAGAAGTTGTGGTCCTCCCCAATCGAGACAAATCGCGGGGAGTCCTAATGTCATTGCCTCTTGAACAACAATGCCATTAGAATCCTCTATGCTGGGAAGGATAAATCCCCGATAGTTTTCCAGGGAATCGAGTAGTTCGTCATGATTAGTATACCAACCTAAGAAGTTCACGCGATCTTCAACGCCAAGCTCTTTAGCGAGAGCTTGGCAACGTTCTAACTCAGGTCCTTTACCAACGATATCTAACAAGATTTTATTTTTTGTCTTTACTAAGCTTTCGATAATGAGAAATGTACATTTATGAAATACTAATCGCCCGAAGTGAATAAATTTGAAGTTTTCTCCCTTATGTTTAACTCTAGGTCGGTTGAGAATCTCGTCTTTTATACCACAGTCCAAGCTGTCTATCATTTTCTTAGGTCGTGCCCCTGCCGCAAGCATCGAATTTTTCGTTCGAGAGCCACCTGCAATGAAAAGTAAATCAGCTTTAGCTACTCCTCGAAAAAAGAGGCTATTAACTTTTTGAAATGGGATATGGAATACACGTCTAACCTTAGTCTTGAAAGTTTCTTTCGCTCTAAATATTTCGGGATAGTAAATGTTTCCATTGATAGGTCCGAAAACGTTATAGAAATTTTTAGAGATTGTACGAGGGATTACCGGGGAGTTTGGCTCTGTCTGGTGAATAATCACCTTGCTGGGATCTAACTTATTTTTCATAACATAATCTTCAGCGATCGCAATGGCTTTGTGAGAAAACCAAGCATCAACCAACCACTGAAAAATTAAGGATTTCCACAGGAAAATTGTTATCCAATCATCCTTCACGAATAGCACGTCCTGTAGCTTCAAATGCCTACGAATCTCGATTTCGTTGCGCCCATGAGTTATTTGAATCGTATTCTGGTGAATCTGCTTAAGCTGCTGATAAATCTGGAGTGCTTTCATCGCTTCTCCTCCCATCTGTTCAGAAACATTTGGAGCTATCAAGAAGATAATTACTTGCTCAGAAATCATTCTTTTCGGTGGAAATGATGAAGAGTAGATGCACATAGTTCTTAACATTCATGATGGACTGAGAACACCCAAAGACAATCGGTTTTAGGATACAGAGGAAGTTGTAACCCACATTCCGCAATCAATAGTGTCACAAACTATAAGATATGGGCAACTGAAGTCAATAGCAGTGCAGAGGTATCAAAAAGCGATAAAAATGAAGAGGTGCGATGCCCTTGGTCACATCTGCCATCAGTATTTCTGCAAATATGGATTACCAGGATGTCTGATATCATGTTCTGTCGAACACTTACAATGTTTGTAGTTGCGCTGTCTTCGCTCTCCAACTTTTAAGAGCGAAGACAGCGCACGGACAGATTCTTTCGGAGGATCCAGTACTGAAGGAGGGTTTCCCTCCGTAGGAATAAGAGCGTTGGAAACACTTGGACGTACTGTCCTCAACTACGAACCTATCTTTTATTTATAACTCATTTACCGAACATGATATGAAGATAAGTCACACCCATCGCTTAAAAGGCGATGGGTTTTAGGCTAAATGCACAAAGGTAATATTAGGCAAACACCTCGTTCGTAAAATTACCATGCAAGCCATAGGGAACATGATGCTTTAGATGCAAACTTGCTATTGGTTTCTGACTAAAATCATTGGCATCCAAAATCACCACATCTGAACGATGATGTTCAGAGTTGTATACCAAAGCCAGCACCCAACCATCGTCTTCCTTTTCTGAACCTGGGCGAGGGACAAAAATTGGTTCACTCGCAAAACCTCGCGGGGCTGCACTCCAAACTTTTCGTTCTCCCGATTCTAAATCAACTTTCATAAATGCTTGCAAAGGAGAGTTCCCAGTTTGTGCATGAGCGGCACCCATATATAAATACCGATAAGGGCGTCCCACATGATTGGGATGTACTACTGGAAACTCACAACAGTGGTCAACAGTCAACTCCCCTTGGACAGTTTTTTCTTTAAGATTGAGACGGAACCGCCAAAGATGTCCGGGCTTAAGAGCATCAAAATCTACTTCCAGAAAATCACTTCCTGATTCTACTTCTGGAAAAGATTCGTAGCAAATAGAATCAACCACAATCTCATCTCCCACCTCAAAAGCATTAGCATGGTGGAAGACAAAACCCGATTGAGTTTCTAGAATTTTTACCCCTGTTGAGTTCCTCTTATCTTGCTGTCTTGATTGGGGTGGTGTACGAGGAATAACAATGATACGAGTTGGTTGATTTGGCTGAAATTTAATACATTCTCCAGCACCACGTAATCCCACAGCAAAAGGTATGGGGTTGAAGGCAATGGAATTTTGGAAGAATATACAGTAATTGGGGGTAATGGCAAAATCATGGATGAAGGCAAAACCCGGAACACTGTGAGCATGCTTCCGTAATACTTTACCTGTCAGATCAAGCTCGAAAATAGTAATTTTACTCGAGAGTCCGGGCTTGATAGAAAAGTTGACCATGCAAGGAACACCCTCATCCGCAGCACAACTAGGATCGAAGCGTGGATGTGCTGCAAAAGCTTCCCCTTCTGACAAAACACCGTTGAAGTGTTCTTTTCCCAAAGTTTCCAAAGTGTATGGATCGAGTCGATGAGGCTCAGCCGCTTCCCATAGTGCTAGGAGTTTACCATCTAAGTAAATAACATTGGTGTTAGCAATATTTTTTAATTTAAAGTCAAAGGCATTATTCCACCAACCTCCAGGTTTTTGTGTACCGAAAACACCGCGATAAAGAATTTTGCCAGCTTTTTGTTCTTCTATATAAGCAGCAGTGCGAATAAAACGGTTGCGGAAATGGGCTCGACCATTAGAAAAGGTTATGCGGCTAATCATACCATCTCCATCAAAAGGATGATGAATTCTGTGCCCATTTATATCAAGTAAACCAGGGCCATTTCTAAACAATGTACCCTGTAATTCTGATGGAATTTGTCCTTCTACACTGTCAATCCAATAATCATACTCCTGCTTTAAGGATTCATATCCTGTCCGCCAATCCCCACGAGTGTAGGATGTTTCTGGAACTGTAGAGGCGTGTTCATAAAGTTGAAAACTCTGCATACTAACTGTCTGTAAATTTTGCTAATTGCTAATTGCTGATTGCTAATTTCCCATCTTGTTCTGATGTTGCGGGAAATGTTGGTGTCTGGTTTTGGGAGTCTGTGGTAGTAAGCCAATTAAGAAATAGCAGTGGTAATAGTTTACTCAGGTTCGTAATGAGTACCAACAGCCACATGGCATTAAAGTTAGTTTCCGTAATTCCTAACCAATGCATCAGCACTGCGCCTAGTTCGTAGGAAATAAATCCTCCCAAGTTCCGCACTGACATGATGAGAGCAAATAACGTTGCTTCCACTCCAGGAGGACAAAGCCTTGCAGCAAGAACCAGCACGGGCATGTAGGCAATTTCCCCCATAACTGTGAGAATAAGACTATCACCGATACTAAACCAGTGGTCATCTATACCAAGAGTACGATTTGTGTGAGTGACTAACACCAACATTGTCATGCCCAACACTGCTGAGATCACAGCGCTCCATCCAAAAATCACCCGGAAGGGAACACTTTTGAGGAAACGTTGAAAAATCCAAACACCTATTAAAGAAGCAATACTTGTTACCAAACGCACTCGTCCCAAAAATTCTGGTTCAAAATGCAGTTCATTTGTTGTGAAGAAGAAAAACGCTGATTCTGCAGTTGGGGTGGCAAGCCAGACGAAAAGAAATGCTGTCGGTAACCAAATTGATTTTTGAGCAACGGCTTTACGTAGTTGCCCCATTTGATACTTCACTGTTTGGAAGCGTTTTGAGCCACTTTCAGCGGTTTTATCCACTGGCAATTCAGGAATTAGCCAAGCCACTGCTGAGATGATTAAAGGGAATAAAGCAGTCAGCCAAAAGACAGTACGGGTGGTGAAATGCTCTAAAAGTATACCGCTCAGGTAAGCAGTGACCAATCCTCCGAAGGCTACAGCACCCCAACAAAGTGATTGGAGAGAACCTGCTTTAGCTTGAGATTCTCCTCTCGCGCGTTCAACAACCAGTGAGTCAACAATCACATCACTAACAGCAACCGAAAGAGAAGTAAGTCCAATCGCCAATGCGGCTGTTGAAGGTGTGTGAACTATTGTTGCCAGACTTACCCAGGAAATTGCTCCCAATATCCCAGACAAAATTAAATATGGACGTCGTCGGTAGCCAAATATAGGCAAGCCATCAGAAATGAACCCAAACAATGGCTTGATAGTCCAAGGTAGAACGCCTATCCCAACGTATACCGCAACTTGAGCCGGAGTCAGCCTTAGTTCATCTTTTAGGAAAAAGCTAACTGCTAAACGTGCCAATCCTATAATTCCTTGCACAAAGTAGACAATCAGGATTGCGATTAAATCGGTTGTGGGTTCATTACCGAAAAATATTTTTTCTTTTACAAAGTTTTTGACCTTGGACAAGCCAGAGGAGGGTATTAGCATTAATAAACAATCTTTAAGTTTTATAGACTTTTATGCATTTATCTATCATACCAATTTTTAGCGTTCAAGGGAATGGGGTATGCGATCGCTTGTTTCTTTTAATATTGACTTAAGGCTACTACTGCATTTTGACCTCCAAATCCAAAACTAAAACATAATGCATGTTGGATTTGACTTTCTCGGGCTGTCTTCACTAAATCTAAATCAAATTCTGGTTGCTTTAATCCCACGCATGGTGGTAATATTTGATGCTTTAATGCCATGAGAGTAAAAGCTATACCTACAGCTCCTGATGCTCCAAGTGTATGACCTGTAGCCCCTTTGGTAGAACTGACTGCAACTGATTGGGTAAATAATCTTTGAATCACTGAACTCTCTACACGGTCATTTTGAAGAGTAGCTGTGCCATGAGCATGAATGTAGTCTATATGACTTTTGTTGAGGTGACTGTGTAAGAGACATTGTTTTACTGCGGCGATCGCACTTCTTCCCTCCGGTTCTATTGATGTCACATGATATGCGTCTGCTGTCAAGCCACAACCAAGAATTTGACCGTAAATCTTTGCCTGACGCTGCAAAGCAGATTCTGCTGATTCTAAGACAAATACAGCAGCACCTTCTCCCAACACCAAGCCTTCTCTTTGCCTGTCAAAAGGATAAGCCCCTGTTTTCGCTAATGCTCCTATCTGCTGAAAGCCAGTGATCGACAGAGGTGTAATCGGTGCTTCTACTGCTCCGGCAATTACTTGTTGGCATTGCCCGCTTTGTATTAATAAAGCAGCTTGAGCGATCGCCCAAATTCCCGTCGCACAAGCAGCCATCGGCGCTAAAACCACCCCAGTCGCACCAATTTGTCGTGCAGCGGCGATCGCGTTCATGTGCGGTAAATTATCTAGCCACGCGATCGGCGAGTGTCCCGAGAAGAGGGAATCAGGATACTCCGTGATTCCCGCACTCTCCCTCTCTTCCTCTCTTCCACTTCTCAAATACATCTGCCGTGCCATCTTCTCCCACGATGCCTGATGACTACGACTCGATCCAATAACCACTCCACAGTTTGGCAAAGGAGGAACTAAACCCGCGTCTCTCAAAACAGATGAAACAACCTGTTGAGTTAACGTTCTCACCTGTGCTGGTTGTTTCCCAATCAAAGAAAGAGGAAGTCGTCCTAATTCTGGGAACGGTTGATGTAACTTAATTCCAGAGTAACTTGCTATTAATTTTTGCCAGATGTCTTCTACGCTTGCACCTAAAGAGCAAACTAAACCTATACCAGTAATAACAACTGTAGTCAAGTTTTAATTTAGGGAGTGGGAATAAGCCATTTGCCTGTGGGAGTTCCCCCGTGGATCACGCATGGCATTGGGGAGTTGGTAATGGGTAGTGGAACGTGAAAAATGACTCTTCCCTCCTATCCCATATTCCTCACTCCCTATTCTTTATTTTCCGCCGTTTTTCAAATATTCCAAACCTTTTGTGACTTTCGCAGAGTCAATGCGATCGCCTTGTTGAATCTTGTTAACAACATCCATTCCGTTTGTGACATTGCCAAACACGGCATAGTCGCCATCGAGGAATTTAAGATCGGCTAAAGCAAAGTAGAACTGAGAGGAAGCTGAAGAAGGCATTTGACTTCGCGCCATCGCTACTGCACCCAACTTATGCTGTAAGACTGGCGGCTCAGTAATACCTGCTTCTTTGAAAGTCTTATCGTAAATTGGATTTTGTGACCCTTTTGACTTAATTTCTAAAGGTATATAGCGAGCACGTCCCGTTTTTGGATCAGTAAAACTGCCTGTTCCTGCAGCACCGGAAAATTTAGGATCTTTAGTTTGAGGATCGCCACCTTGAACCACAAACGGTTCCGGTTGACGTATAACTCTATGGAAAACTAAACCGTCGTAGACGCCACGATTGACTAAATCTACAAAGTTGCCAGCAGTGATTGGTGCATCAACACCGTCTACTTCAATGGTAATTGGTGAACCTTTTACGGTCATCACCACAGTCGCCTTGCCTTCGAGTCTAGGTAAATCTTGCATTCCAGTTTCGCTTGTTTTTTCAGATACAAATGTTTTCTCTGTGAGTGCTTGTGTGTTTGCCTCAGTCGTTGTGGATGCTGATGAAGAGTCAGTGGTGATCTGATTTGTTGAACAGCCACCCAACATCAACACACTAACAATCAAAAGAGTAACGACAAATCGTGAAATTTTTAACTGCATTGTTCAGTTACATACCCAGAAGGAATTTCAGGTTAGCTCGGTCTTTAATTGTATATTAGTAAACAATTCAAAATCCAAAAACCTTGATCAGCATTCAGCAATTAATATTCCACTGTCAGCATTTGACTTAAATATACTTACAAGTCATATCACTAATTGTTGTTAGCTGACGGTACTACAGGTGCTCATGCTTACAATCCTTCTAATGGTACTCCCAAAAAGCGAGCCAACTCTGCTGCTTGAATTTCCAAATCTTTTAAGGACATTGGTTCACCCACGCGTGTGAGAGGAATGTCTCTACGACCTTTAGCACGCAGCGCAATTGCCCGCTTGGGATTTAAACCTCCTCTAATTTCCACACGGATAGATTGCACGTCTTTTAACGGAAATATCAGTTCTATACGACGGTTTTTGCCAGGGAATCCCCAACGAAAGATTTTGACTAAACTCGTTTCCCGATTAAACTCGTTGTATCCGCCTCCTACATCCCATAAGATCACCAGCCAAAGGTACAAGCTTAAAAGTAAGCCAGCAATACCGTATAACCCCATGACTAGCCCTTGTGGGAAGAAGATAAGTTGAGTTGGGTCACTAAATGGAAGTAAATTTACTCTCAAATAACTAGAAATTCCTGCTAGTAAGAAACCTGTAGCTCCCGAAAGGACGATAGTTGCCCACCAGTAGTTGCTGAACCGACGAGAACCGAGTATCTCCTGATGGAGGATGCGTGCCGAACTATCGCCGTTTGGCGACTCGCCCTTGTTTATGGTTGTTGATGTCGTCATGGAACTACCTTGGCATATGATATTCTCTGTCGAAAGTCTGCCACTGAAGCAGTACATATAGCAAGTTTAACGAATCCGCGAACGCTTTTAGCCTTGAGTGTATCAGTATATATGACTTTCTGGGCTTCCGGCGTTCAACCAGAGCTATGTTAAGGATGATTCATTCCTCGCTGACTTTTTGTTGAAGATTTTATGAGAAAATGTGTGTCTAATTGTAAAAATTCTGATATTAATAGTAAGTAGTAGGTTCGTGTGAAATACTGCATCCTGTAAAAGAAGATTGAATATCAACCATAACAAAATTGTGATAAATTAACAATTGTTAAGCTACTATTAGTTAAATGACTAGCTTTAGTAGCGGTTATGGCGTGAAAAGGTGAGAAATGCTGACTGACTAAGCGGCATATTCTCATAATCTTAGCTAGCCTCGCAGCAGTTAAGATTGTCAAAAAAACCTTAATTCCTCATGGCAGTAGCATTTTGGTTGACCAGCAATGGCTCTAATCGCCACTGACATAAAACGCAGTAATTTTAGTAAAAAGAGGATTTTAGTCAAATGACCATCGCAGTTGGACGTGCGCCCAGTAGAAGAGGGTGGTTTGACGTTCTAGACGACTGGTTGAAGCGCGATCGCTTTGTATTTGTTGGTTGGTCGGGAATATTACTATTTCCCTGCGCCTTCCTAGCATTGGGCGGTTGGTTAACCGGTACAACATTCGTAACATCTTGGTACACCCACGGGTTGGCATCATCCTACTTGGAAGGATGTAACTTCTTGACAGTGGCAGTATCGACACCAGCAGACAGCATGGGACATTCGCTGTTGCTGTTGTGGGGACCAGAAGCCCAAGGAGACTTTACCCGTTGGGTTCAGTTGGGAGGCTTGTGGCCATTCGTAGCGCTTCACGGAGCGTTTGGATTGATTGGCTTCATGCTCAGACAATTTGAAATTGCGCGGTTGGTAGGAATACGTCCATATAATGCGATCGCCTTTTCAGGACCGATTGCAGTATTTGTCAGCGTATTCTTAATGTACCCCTTGGGACAATCATCCTGGTTCTTTGCACCAAGCTTTGGTGTCGCCGCAATTTTCCGATTCATATTATTCCTACAAGGTTTCCACAACTGGACACTAAACCCCTTCCACATGATGGGAGTAGCTGGTATCCTAGGTGGTGCGCTACTGTGTGCTATTCACGGTGCGACAGTAGAAAACACCTTGTTTGAAGATGGAGAAGGATCTAACACCTTCCGTGCCTTTAATCCGACACAAGCTGAAGAAACTTACTCAATGGTGACGGCAAACCGTTTCTGGTCACAGATTTTCGGAATTGCCTTCTCTAACAAGCGCTGGTTACACTTCTTCATGTTGTTTGTGCCAGTAACTGGATTGTGGATGAGTGCAGTCGGTATCGTTGGTTTGGCACTCAACCTGCGAGCTTACGACTTCGTGTCGCAAGAATTGCGGGCAGCAGAAGATCCAGAATTTGAAACTTTCTACACCAAGAACATTTTGCTGAACGAAGGTATCCGCGCTTGGATGGCCCCTCAAGATCAGCCTCACGAACAATTTATATTCCCCGAAGAGGTACTACCACGTGGTAACGCTCTCTAATAGATCCGTAGTTATTGGTGGTCGCGACCAGCAATCCACTGGCTTTGCCTGGTGGTCTGGTAACGCGCGTTTAATCAACCTGTCAGGTAAATTACTGGGTGCTCACGTTGCCCATGCAGGTTTAATTGTCTTTTGGGCAGGAGCGATGACTTTGTTTGAAGTCGCTCACTTCATTCCCGAAAAGCCCATGTACGAGCAAGGCTTGATCCTGCTACCTCACCTAGCTAGTCAGGGATGGGGTGTTGGAGCAGGTGGTGAAGTCATTGACACATTCCCCTACTTTGTTGTCGGTGTACTACACCTTATTTCCTCAGCAGTTCTTGGTTTCGGCGGTATATATCACGCCGTTCGCGGTCCGGAAACCTTAGAAGAGTATTCCTCCTTCTTCGGTTATGACTGGAAAGACAAGAACAAAATGACCACTATCATTGGGTTCCACCTGATCATCTTAGGATGCGGTGCCCTGCTGTTAGTACTGAAGGCAATGTTCTTCGGTGGTCTCTACGATACCTGGGCTCCAGGTGGTGGAGACGTTCGTGTCATTACCAACCCGACATTGAACCCAGCAGTCATCTTTGGTTACTTAATCAAGTCTCCCTTCGGTGGCGAAGGTTGGATTGTCAGTGTTGGTAACTTGGAAGATGTTGTCGGCGGTCACATTTGGGTCGGCTTGATTTGCATTGCTGGTGGTATTTTCCACATTCTCACTAAGCCTTTTGGCTGGGCACGTCGCGCCTTTATCTGGTCTGGTGAAGCTTACCTTTCCTACAGCATAGGCGCTGTCTCCTTGATGGCTTTCGTTGCCTGTCTGTTTGTTTGGTACAACAACACCGTTTACCCTAGCGAATTCTATGGTCCTACTGGTCCAGAAGCATCACAAGCTCAAGCTTTGACCTTCTTGATCCGTGACCAACGCTTGGGTGCCAACGTCGGTTCTGCTCAAGGTCCTACAGGTCTAGGTAAATACCTAATGCGCTCTCCATCTGGTGAAATCATCTTCGGTGGTGAAACCATGCGCTTCTGGGATTTCCGTGGTCCTTGGTTGGAGCCTCTACGTGGTCCTAACGGGCTTGACTTAGACAAAATCAAGTATGATATTCAGCCTTGGCAAGCTCGTCGCGCTGCTGAATATATGACTCACGCTCCTTTGGGTTCTCTGAACTCCGTAGGTGGTGTAGTCACCGAAATTAACTCCTTCAACTACGTATCTCCAAGAGCGTGGTTGGCGACTTCTCACTTCGTCTTAGGTTTCTTCTTCCTCATTGGTCACCTGTGGCATGCCGGTCGCGCCCGTGCTGCTGCTGGTGGTTTTGAGAAAGGTATTAACCGTGAAAGTGAGCCAGTAATGTCCATGAGGGAACTCGACTAGGTTTCTAAATTTCTTTGATTACTGATCATTAATTAGATGCTCCTGTGTGAAAGCAGGAGCTTTTTTTGTCCAAAGTTCAATATAGCCTGTTAAGCTGGAAAAACGCTCTATCAATCAATAAATCAAGGTTTCATTAGCACAAGCCACGATAACTAGAGAGACAATTAGTGACTGACGACGCAAGATTTGACGATATTTACACGAGGCTAAATGACCTGACTGAAGATGTAACCAACCTAAAAATTCAAGCTGGAACTATTGGTACATCTCAGGTTGCCATTTCTCGGGCATTGACATTAGCTACTGGCTTAGCATCTGATATGCGAGAAGTAAAAGCTGATATTAGAGAAATGAAAGCCGATATTAGAAATTTGAATGCGAGTGTAGATGAAATCTTGAGGTTAGTACGCGAGCGCCCGAACCACATGTGAAAATTCACTCACAGCAAAGCAAAGGTTTTATTTACCCAAAAGATCCAGCTTGTTTGTCTCTAGGGTGCTTACCCTTAGAGACAAAATCATTTGCGCTGTGATACTTTACACCGCTTGCCGCTTTAGAGAGTGCGCCACTTTAAATGTTAGGGAAGCCATCGGGGATGTAATCCAGCCAAGGGAAGTTTTTCTGGTTTAAGCTCAGCGGCTGCTGTAGGATCAGAGACAGGTAGCAGAGGCATTAACCACAAGCTACTAGTAGCAATTTCTTGACCATCATCAGTTGTCAAAACATTTGCCGATGATGTCGTGGAATTTGTTAGTGGTACCACTTGGTCAAACAACAAACCCAAACCATCTGGTGCTAAACTCATTTGCACGTTCCGCTGAGCTGCGGGTAGCACTAAGAGTGGTTTCTGTTGCCAGGTTTTAAGGTCGAACGCAACTAAATATGGCTGTTCTTGATATGATTCTCCAGGTAAAACCTGTGTCAGTAGACAATAAAGTGTAGGTGAAGCACTATCAAACTGACAACTGAGAATTGAGCCTTTAGTCCGTACCAATTGTTTCTGCGTGCCTTGGTTCGTGACTAAAAATAAATCACGGGTATAGTCCGTGTTAAATTTGACCATTGCCGCTTGTGTACCATCCTTGGAGAAAGCTTGTAGCAAACCAAATTGCGGTAGAAAATCTAATGGCTTATTCGCATCTGTCTGTAGAGGTAAAATTGCTTCTCCCTGTCCTTGGGCAACTGCTACGGCTTTACTGTCAGGTGTGATTGTAAAATCTCCCCCTGGTTGGCTTTGCAGGCGCTTGGGAACTGGTTTTTCTTCAGAATTGTTACTTATTGCTGACATGAACCACAACCCAAAGTCACCTGGATTATCTTTTTTACCACGCTGAACAACAATCGTCTGCCCGTCCGAGGATAAGTCAAATTTTAGGTTTTGATAGTCTTTATTATCTAAAACCAAGTCAATTTTACCGGATGGTTCTGCATCGTGACCAAATTGTGAGGCCATGCCTGTTGTCACTGTAAAAAGCTGAACCGAAAGAGTATCTTGAGAATTTGCCGGGTGAGCAGAAAATAAAATTTTCTCCCCATTTGGAAATGGTTTAAAGTCTGTGACAACTGAGTCTTTCGGAGTAAGTACTCTTTTCTGTTCTTGAGTCAAGTTGTAAAGAACTAACTTTCCCATATCTTCATTGTCGGCACCTATATAAAGGAAGACGCGATCGCGCGAGCGAAAGCTGCCTATAAACGGTTGGATCGTCCTGGGTTTTGCTTCTTTTTCTGAAAATTTATCTCGAGCATCCTGCAAATGCACTTTATAAGTTGTTCCATAAGGTGCTGGAGTCAGAAGTGTATAAGCCATCCGCCGTGCTGCCCAACTGATTTTACCCGCTAGGGGTGGCTCGATTGTAATATGATCTTCCACACTTTTTGTGTCCATTGGACGACTAAAAGTGAGGGTAAAAGATGTATCGTCTGCACCAATTTGTTGGTTCTGCCAGCTAAAATTTCGAACACTCGGTTTCACTCCATCACCAAGTAATATTAAAAACCCAATTAATAAACTAAGCAGGAGTATTAATGCGATCGCCACACGATCTATTGTTTGAGTAAACGCTTTTTTAGTAATCATTAGTGCTCTTCATTGCTTGTTGACTACTTGTCATAAATGACAAGGAGCAAATAATTAATAACTATAGGGATCTTTGGGTTGGGGAATTTTTTTCAATGAGGTAGCGGCGACAGTAAGTTGACGTTTACCTGATAGAGTTTCAGTGATCATTTGTCCTTCAACTTCTAACCAGCTATCACCGGGATAAGATTCATTTGTTGCTGGTAGTTTAACAGGTAAACCTGCTGGGTAAGCATCTGCAGCACAGCAAGTTATCACAAATCTTGCCAGCAACAAATATTCTTTCCCCAAATCTGGTGGGTGAATAACAAAGCCTTTAATTTTTACTTTTTGTCCTGTATATGCATCTGGCTCTGGATAGACATTAAGCAGACGTACCCAATCTACAAGCGATCGCTCTTCTGGACGAATAGAAGCGTGAAATGCTTGAGGCTGAGGGCGTGTCACTCCTACTAAATCAGTCACACCTCGCTGTAAAGCCGTTTGACTAGCAAAGACTTGAGGTGTAATAATTAATCCTAGAATTGCCGCTCCTAAAAGCAACTTACTACCCCAACCAGGTGGAAATATAGATATATGCTGGGCGCTGTTCTCAACTGCCTGGCGACGCTGCAACAACTGCCTCCCCTTAAATAACCCGACAGCTAATAAGCCGACTGCCCCCAAAATCGCTAACCAAAAGTAATGAGGGTGAATCAATAAGTTTAATTTCCCTGTCAGCCAGTATTTAAAGATTAAAACTCCCCAAGCAACAATTGCCAAAACATCTAGCCAAGGATTTAATTTACTTCTAACTCTTAATTTTTGATTTGGGATTGAAGTCATGGATTATGAATTAATGATTAGTGCTTAGTCGTTAGTGGTTAGTCGTTCCTATGATAATCAACGATTAACAACTAACACTCAACAAAAGCTAAATGACATGTAAATTCAGAAACAGTGTGAATAAAAATGTCAGCTGTGCTGTTAAAACAAATAAGTAAATGACAGTTTTGGGTTTAAAAACTGATAACATTAAACTAATGCTGTTAATGTCCACTATTGGTCCAAACACTAGAAAAGCCAACAAGGAACCACTAGTAAAAGTAGAGGCAAATGACAGAGCAAAAAATGAATCTACTGTCGAACATATTGACACTACCGTTGCCAGTATAAGCATGGCAATGATCGAACTGATAGGTCCAGAACCCAGACTGAGAATAATGTCCCGAGGAATTAGTACTTGAATTGATGCAGCGATCGCACTGCCGATCACCAGTACTCCTCCCAGTTCCCGCAATTCTTGTACAATATTATCTACCACCAACTGCAATTTGTCTGCCCGAGGTTTATTGGAACTTGGGGCAACTGTAGTATTTGCATCCATACGTAAAGATTGCCCTGCGTGTCCACCCAGCAAATAAGTTCCTGATTGCAACAAAGTAGGTACCGCAGCTCCTTGTTTAACCAAATTACCTTCCTGACGACGTTTTGGTTCAGCTTTCGCGGGTGGATTAAATTTTAGATGACGGGCAAGCGCTGGTTGCAGTAACTGATTTGAGTCCTTTTGGCAACTGAACACAAAGCCGATAATCATTGCGATCGCTAAAGAAAACACGACTCGAAACACAACTATTTCTGGCTGTTCGCGAAATGCCGTCCAAGTCGCCCAAATCACAATTGGGTTGATTGTCGGTGCCGCTAGCAGAAAGCCTATTGCCACGGGTATGGGTACTCCCTGCATCAACATCCGCCGTGCTACTGGCACGTTACCACATTGACACACAGGAAACAAAAAGCCTATCAGGCTACCAAATAGCGCACCCAAAAAGGGGTTTTTAGGCATTTTTTCTATCAGTTTGCGTTCATCGACAAAAAACAGTAGCAAACTGGAGAATAAAACTCCTAGTAACAAGAAAGGCATCGCCTCGACTAATAGACTTAGGAATATTGTGAAACCATTGTTTAATTGATTCATGTGTGACGCTGATCAAAGCGGTATTAAGTTCTAAAGTTATCGCGTGGGACAAACAAGGTAAAAATAATGCTAACTTTTGAGAGTTCGTAGCTAATTGCCAGATTGCCAGTATGACTTTAGTCATGTTTAGCAATCACTCTCAGATGCTTCTACCTGCTTTTATGTGCTTGGATGAATCGTATTCCTTGATGGTTAAACTTTATCAATGGTTCCAACTCAGAAACACGAGTACGCAAATTCGCAATCACTGTTTATTTACCTACCGTTCTAACTACTACATTTTTGGTTTATTTTATATTACGTTAGATGTCTTTTTACAAATGTTTTACAGTTTCTGAATATTGGGGATCGCCTTTGCTTGCTACTCCTGATCGATTCTGGCAGTGTATGTTACCAGATATAGTCAATAACATACAAGTCATATTCTGAATAAAAAATGCAGAGGGAATGGCACTAAGATAAACCCAAACGATCATCAGAATGTGATCAAGGAAGATATGACTCAGAAGATGTAGAGACACGACATGTCGTGTCTGTAAACGAGTTATCACACCGCAGGAACTCTTCAACTGCCCACTCCCATTGAAATAGAGACTGGTAACAGATAAAATGTTAACCTGTTGTTTACCTGTCTGTATAAAGTTTTCAGTGCCAAAAGAATTTATTGCGGATATGTCGCCACCATTTTTGTTTGTTGGAAGCAATCGCGATCTCCAGAGTGAGTCAACCCTCCAAGAGCTGTCAATGTATGACTTTGCGGTAGAAACGAGCTGTACTGGTGTGGAAGTTGCGAAATTTTTTGAAAAATCTCCACTCATACCAGGAGCAATTTTATTAGAGGAGGGAAAGTATGTGGGTATGATTTCGCGACGACAACTGCTAGAATTTTTAATTCGTCCCTACGCACAAGAGTTATTTTTCCACCAACCGCTAAGTTTGCTTTATAGCTACGTTTCCAAAGCCATTTTGCTGCTCCCAGAGACTATGCCAATTTTGACAGCCATGCAATTAGTGTTAAAGCGATCGCCTGAACTTTTTACCGAACCCCTGGTCGTGCAAACGACATTTAATAAGTATAAGTTATTAGATGTACAAGAATTGAATATTGCTTCTTGGCAAATTCGGGGGATAGAAGCTCAAGTGCGGTATGAACGTAGCCAAGCTCAAATAATTCAGAATGAGAAAATGGCGAGTTTAGGGCGTTTGGTAGACGGGGTAGCACATGAAATTTTAGATCCTGTTAACTTTATCTACGGTAACTTAAGTCATGTTTCCAATTATTACCAAGATTTGATTCAGTTAATAGCAGCTTATGAGAAAGAAATATCTGATACTTCTGGAGAAATACAACGTTTCAAAGAAGAGATTGAATTTGAGTTTTTGGAACAAGATATAATAAAAGTACTTGCAAGTATTCGCGTTGGTGCAGAGAGATTAAAAAAACTTGTCACAGGTTTGCAAAATTTTTGTCATCTAGATGAAGTTTATCCTAAACCAACAGATTTGCACGCATGTATTGAGCATATATTATTATTAATAAGTAGCAAAATTAACGGAGAAATAAAACTAGTTAAAAGCTACGCTCCTCTGCCTCCAGTACATTGCTATGTCGGGCAGTTAAATCAAGTATTTATGAATATTTTGAGTCAAGCAGTAGATACGTTGCTTAATGAAGCAGTAAGACATCAGTTAAATCCGGATTATACAATCACTACTAACAAACCGCAAATTGAAATTGTGACAAAAGTCGTTTCGCGAGAAACGGGTAAAGCAGAGGTACTACCTTCGCGCTGGGTTTCAATTCGGATTATTGACAATAGTTCGGGAATGTCTCCACAGTTGAAACAGCAAATTATTGATTCTTTTGCTGCTGAAAAACGGCTTGGTAAAGAAACTAGTTTATCAGTTAGCTATCAAATTATTACTTCCCGACATGGCGGCGAATTAAATTTGCGTTCAGAAATTGGCAAAGGTACTGAATTTGAAGTTTTGTTGCCTTTAGTTTGATTGGGTAAGAGCTGGAGAGAATGATCGCTCCTAGCTCCTTTTTCTCACAACTTGTCTGCGGACACAAAAGAAAGCAGGTTTCTGAATAAAGACAAATCCCTAAAACGATGCATTTTGCTGAATAAACCTGGTTTAAGTGTAAGTAGTTGTCTCAATTTTTCAAAAAACCTTAGTCCTCTTGGTGCTTGTGGATTTGCCATCTGTAAAATCTTCTCTAGCAACCAAGGCGCAAGATATTGACACCAGACGGCTAAGTGACTTTGCCATCCAACTAATATTTCTGGTGAATCCCTTTGTAGTCCGACAATCAGTGCTTGAGCGACTTTCTCAGGCGTCATGGGCATTACCCAGCGGAATAATTCTAAGTCCCGCACCATGTCTGTATCAGTCAGGGAAGGCATGAATGCGATTACTCGGATGTTATTTTCCGCTAATTCGCGACGTAAGGCTTGGGTAAATCCTAAGATTGCAAACTTGGTTGCTGAATATGTTGCCATCGTCGGTGCAGCTACTTTCCCCATCAAACTCGAGACATTGACGATTGTTCCTTCTCTTCGGCTCGCCATGCGTCTGGCTAGCAGATGAGTCATTGTGTAAGTTCCTAATAAATTCAGAGAGAGTTCTTCTTGAAGCTGCGGCAATTTTGATTGTAAAAAGGAGTTTTGGTGAGCGACTCCTGCACAGTTAATCAAGAGATGAATCGGGCCATAACTTCGCCAAACTTGGGCACAAGCAACATTTACAAAAATGGGCTTTGTTAAATCGATTCCCATAGCTATGGCTTCTACGCCCATCGCCTCAATTTCTTTGGCTACCTCAGCTAATTTGTAGCGATCGCGTGCCATCAATATCAGCCGTTTGACGCCTTGCCTTGCTAACTCGAGAGCGATCGCACGCCCAATACCACGAGAAGCTCCAGTTATGAGAACAACTTTACCTTGAATATTCATGGGTTTTAACCTCAAGATTCGCTTGTCTTACCGCACTATAAAGTCTTTGCCTACAGATACAATCACAGCTTCCTCATCTGATAGCACCGGGTAAGACAAATTAATAAATGGTGATTGAAAAATGAAACTCATCGTTGCTAGTTGCTGATTTTTTTCCTATTAGCTGTTACCATGAGCAGAGTTTCGTAATTCAAAAAGAACCTATCGATGCTGTATCTCTATTTCAAAACGTCATTAATCCTCGTTCTTTTTTCAGAGTAAATGCTAATGACCAATGAGAAAAAACTACCCCTACACGTTTTTTCGTGCGATAACTCAGTAAAATCTACCTCATAGGGCATACATCTCCAATAGGCGGAGCATATGCCGGAATTGTTGATTCCTACACACCTTAGCAATTAAATCAAGTACTTGCAATATTTTGTTATAAGTATTTCTTAATACTTGCCAGTACGAAACAATATATATACACAATATTTGTTTAATAATTTTTATAAATCACTCAATTATCGATTTTTATAACTTTTCACTGCAAATATTGAAATCACACAATAACATTTTGCGCTGGGATCATTTGTGAGCAAAGTATTAACAGAATGAACACGTGCTTTGCGATCGTAGTTTCGGGTTTGTCGCTGCCGGACTTTATGCTAAAAAAGCCGATAAATTTTGCTTTCCGACGTACTCTAAAAGTTCTAATGCAGGAGTAAGGAGCAATTTTGAAGGTATAACTGTCCTAAATAATTTGCCAGAAATCAGAAACCCATTCAGAAGGCAGAAGGCAGAGGGCAGAGGGCAGAAGGAACCCACACTTAAAAGTGTGGGATTGAAACTTGGACGCCGTTTTTCTCGCGCTATGCGTCTCGAAAAACATCTTTTTTCAAACTGGGCTTTAAACCCAGAACTAAAGTTTTTTAAGAGGACAGGAAGCAGAATGCCTTCAGCATAGCTGCCTCCTGCCCTCTGCCTTTCTTTGTAAGTAAGGGCACTTAGCGGGTTTCTAGCATCATTTATTCTCACTAAATCAGTGCGATCGCGCACTCAGAAAAAGTAAAATGAATTACACCGCATACTCATCTTTGAAGTCCCTAGCTTCAGGTATGGAAGAAAAAAAGATTTATTCCCTTGGAGAGTGCCACAAGAAATAATGTGCCCTTACGTAAAGTCTGCCGGGGGATCTTCCCAAGAGCGAGCTTTACTTCAATCCAAGCTTATTTATCTATGGGGTTACGATCACACTCAGTACTCAGCACTTTTAAATATGGCTAGTGCGTTACCAACAACAACACACCAACGATAATTAAAATTCGGCAGTTCAGTCTAAGTAATCGATGGGTAACACTGCCATCAAATTGTCACTAGGTCGCGGGATGTAGTGGGAAGAGAGGAATATTTTATCACCTTCTTTTTGAGGCTCGATTCTCTTAGCTGCTTCAATTCCTGCTTCAACTGCAATTTTGACCGCTGAGATATCACCCCGGACGACAATAGTTACATAAGCTCCACTCACCTTTTCCATTTTCACTAAAGTAACGCTAGCGGCTTTACACATTACATCAGCAACTGCAAGTGCCGGCGGTAATCCCCGCACTTCAACCATCCCAACAGCAGATCCCATGAGTTGACTCCCGACAATGGGTAACACCTAGATTATTGCAGATCGTATCGGATTCTCACTAACGGCATTGCGGGATCAGATTAGTCATTATGAAGTGAAGTGCCATATCTTCAAAGGTTTTCAGCGTGCTATCCTTATAAGCTGTGTCCGCAATCGATGAGAACGTAACTGTGACAGCGATCCAAACAACCGTGGTTCTTGCCATGACGGCTGATGGAAAGATTAGTGCTGTAGACCCTAAAGCACCAAGACAATCTGATCCTGCCGATCAAGCACATCTTGAATATCAAATATCTTTAGCCGATCTTGCATTGATAGGCTCAGGAACAATTCGTGCTGAGGGAGGAATATTTACAGTTCGCAATCCCGAACTGCTAGCAGCGCGTAGTGTTCGAGGTCAACCTCCCCAACCTATTATCTGTGTTGTTACGCGATCGCTCAATCTATCGCCTGACTTACCTTTTTTCCAGCAAAACGTTGAGCGGTGGATATTTACGACAAGAACTGGTTTGGAACGCAGTCCTGATGCCACAACCCTGCAAAAGCTGGCTAACGTAGTTGAGTTGGGAGATACAGATCTCAACTGGGATCGCGCCTACACCTTAATATCAGAGAAAGGGATCAATAAAGTTGTTGCATTGGGAGGTGGATCGTTGACTGCTGCGTTAGTAAAGGCAGGACGAATTGATGATTGGTGGTTGACTATTTGGCCAGTCATTTTTGGAGGACACAATGCACCGACTCCAGTGGCGGGAGAAGGTTTTCTACCGGCGCAAGCACCTCAACTCCATCTTGTTGAAACTCGTCAGATTGAAAGTGAGTTATTTTTACACTATCGCACCGTTAAATAGATCAGTTCATTTGGTGGTTCCTTTGTGACAGTGTGACTTAGTCACACTGCTGGGTTATTTAGCAAGGGAGAAGCCACGTGCTATAAGTGATGCTGAATGGAGGCTCAGCCCAACAGAGTGGTTACCCAATAAGTTGATCAAGGTTAATCAGGTAGCTGGGTGTTTGGCGTCTGGGCAAGAAGTCAGCCCTTTGTTGATGTGCGGTTAAACCACTCTTGGTATGTTTTTTGACGTTCCTCATCTTCGACAACGATTGTTACTCGTACCTTTTTACATTTGTGATTCCTTTCTAAGGCGATCGCATTCAAAAGTAAGCTGGCAATTTTAGGAGATTGAAATTCCCCAGTGACAGTAAGACTACCGTCTAAACTCGCTGCTTGATGTGTTTCCTCTGGTGTCAGTGCGAGACCTGAAATTTCTTCTTCCCCTAAATCAATTTCTGCAAGCTGCTTATGTTCGGGGCTGACTTGTTCAACAATAAGCTTCTCTCGCCGGACAGGAACTTGTATCATCCTGGTTTCTATTTCTTTGCGAACAATTACCTCTCCAACTTTACGCTTGTTTCGCTCAACAACTAATCTTTCTCCTAACAACCGGATAATTTCTTCTTCTACTTTATTTTCGTCTCCGGACTCTACTTCACTATTGTTTTCTATGACTAGTGGTAATTCCGGGAAATTGTCAGGATAATGTTCCATATCTGTTAAATTTTGTTCCATTACTTCGTCTGTACTCTCTGTCTCTTTATATTCTGGCAAATCCTGTACTTGTGAGTTATCAATGTTGAGAAAAATACGTTGAATTTGGGGATCTATCTTCTTAACTAGCTTACTACTTAATCTATATAAGCCATTGCTGCCGTGATTAACTATTCTAGAGACAACAATGTTTAGTTGACGATTTGCATCAATAATTAAATCTCGAACCTCCCCGACTAGCTGACCGTGGTTATCCACAACCACAAAATTTTTGACTTTTTTCCTCAAATTCTCTAGTACTGTACTAATTCGATCGCTTTGGGTCCCTGAATATTTTTCTTGAACAATTGTTTTGTTATTCATAAAACCTCATAATATATATGGAAGCTGATGAATATGTGCCCGATATAAAAGGACACAAGTCATATACAACAGGGTAGTAAAAATGAACATATAGTTTACTTCCCGTCCAAACAAGTCTACTTAACCGATGTTACTTTTTATCTAAATAAGTCTTTCAAAGAAAGCATTTTTTGTTAATTGCTCACTATTCAATATTGCTCGGTTAACTCCCAGAGCATCCACCTAAACTCTTTTTCAAAGGATGTCACTGTAGATACCAGATGAGTTCTACAGGCTTACAAAAGCTGCAACAAAGCCAGCACGCATGATAAATTATTCTGCTCTTAGGCGAGCAGAGCTTTCAGTGTCTCCCTTAGCAAACTTCACAATTTCTGTCTTATAAGACTTCTAGGGAGATGTAGATTAACGACAAACTCCCCTTATCAGAGTAAGTATTAGCTCTCTACTAACTGTTTTCCGTCAGCGACTAGCTATTAAATATTAGCAGTCTTCATGATAGTTACACAACTTAGATATAACTACTAATATAAATACAGGTAAAGTTAATAACACTTTACCTGTATCATATTTTATTTGTCTGAGCTTAGCGTCATGTTATTAACCATCAATAAACATGAATTACAATGGTTAGACTGGCTTTATTGGAAATAATTCAAAGGATGTATATACGTTCGGTAAAGACTTGTTCAGCAATAACTGAACTTATTGGCATTTACCGCTCTTCAACTGGAAGATTGTTAGTATTTATATCCAATTCTTCACGACGAATTGTATCTTGAGCTTGAACCGTTTCGTGATCTACAACTTTTCTCACTCTAACTTCTTCACGTAAAACAGTTTCTTTTTGAATATCAGCAGTTTCTTCATATATTTCCAAACGGGTGACTGCACCGTCACTGAAGTTTGCTTCTCCTGCAGGAACAGCTCTACCAGCATTGTCTGGAGTCACTCTCTCAATAACAACTCTTTCTTTCTCTACCGGAACTGCAACCCTTGCAGTTTCTGTCTCTACGTGTTTGCCAATCGTGACTTCACCAGTTTTCTGGCGTCTTTTATTTGCAATCAACCTTTCCTCATACAATCTTAGAGTTTGATGATCCTGTTCATTCATATTGTACAAGGAAGGCTCTCCTTCATATTTGTATGCATCACGATCATAAGTTGGAGTTGGTGTAGCTATAGGCGTCTCAACAACATTTGGTGCTTGATAAGCTTGATAATTTGTATTCAGAGGAGCCGAGGCTTCTGCTTCTAAAGGTGTTGAAACATTTAAAGGTGCTGATGTTTCTACAGGTTTTGCATAGTTTCCAGGAGAACGGTATCCACCACGCACCCTTTCTTCATAGTCATAATCAAGAGTCTGGTTCTCATCGTATTGTGGTAAGTTCTCTGCTTGCGCTCTAGTCATACCTACAGCATAAACACGATCAGCATTGTGATCGACTTTTGAACGACCAACTGGTAATAACACCTTCTTACCAAAAATCCAGAAGCCTAAATCAACGATTAAATAGCGAAAATGACCTTCTTCGTCTACTAAGACATCACTAACACTACCGATTCTTTCATCAGTACCTTCTGCATATACACCCATATTTTTGATATCATTACCTTCAAAGGTTTCGCGGTAATTTGGATCAAATTCTGTAAGTTTCTGAAGAACCATGTATTTCCCCTTTAATTTACTTTTATCTCTCAGATACTAATATAAAAAATAATTAAATAAATCCTCTCTTCCTTACGAAGGACTTAACTTAAATCTAATCATATATTTATTAAGTTTTTCTAAGAATTTATGCAGCATTTTTTTCTAGCGAATGATAAAAAAACTCGGCTTTTTTAATAAACCGAGTTTATGATTACTGTAGTTGCCTACATAAAAATATTTACTCCACAATTAAGGATGGTAGGTTTCTCTGGAGACGATTTAAATACGGTCAGTTAAATTGGTACCTGTTTGATTAATCGGTAAATCTCCTTCGGTTGTAATATCTAATTCTTCCCGACGAATTGTTTCTTGCGCTTCAACCATTTCTTGATCTACAACTTTCTTAACTCGAACTTCTTCGCGTACAAACGCTTCTTTACGAATATCTGGTGTCTCTTCGTAAATTTCTATGCGTGCGACTTCTCCTTCTTGGAACTTAACTGTATTTGAATCGACAACTGATCCTGCTCCTGTTGGTGTCACTCTCTCAATAACGACGCGCTCTTTTTCTAAAGGCACACTCACCCTGGCGGTTTCCGTCTCAATGTGCTTGCCAACTGTAACTTCCCCTGTTTTGACACGGGTTTTGTTCGCAATCAAACGTTCTTGATACAGTTTGAAAGTTTGATGATTTTGATCGTTTAAATCGTAAAGCGATGAGTCTTGTTGATAATTGTAAGTGTCGCGATCAAAAGTTGTGCCAGTAGACGGAGGACGATAAGTCCCGCGTACCTGCTCTTCATAATCGTAATCAACAGCCATACTATCTTTGTACTCAGGTAAACGTTCCACTTGCGCTTTACTGAGTCCATCTACATATACATGTTTCGTATTGTAATCTATACGAGATAAACCAATCGGTAGTAATATTCTTTTATCAAGAGATTCGTATTGGGTATCAACCACTACATAACGAAAACGCCCATCTGGATCGACAAGTATATCAGCGACTGAACCTATTTTTTGTCCCCCTTCAGTGTAGACATCTAAAGCCTTAACATCGTCTCCGCCGAAAGTCTCTTTGTAGCTTGGGTCAAAGTCTGCAAGTCTGTGGAGAGGCATATTACTACCAATTTTTTAAAAGCAACTCCTAGCGTAAAAGTAACTTTATTTTTTTTCATCTAGCTGACGACTTAATTAAAACCATTCTTTATCAGCCAATAGTCTAAATTTTAGTTATCAGCCTTTCGGTTATGGCCGTTATTCAGGGTAGAGGGCATTTGTGGAAGAAAAGTTTTGAACTCAACCTTTTTGTCTTGCCTAAAACTGGTTTAAGCACAAAGCAAAAATCGAGAAGCGTAACATTTCTGACTTGCGAAGATTGGGTAATCTTTAATTATTCATATATTGACTCCTGTAGAGACGCCATGATTGAAGCGTCTCTACAACTAGAAAGACACTGGCTGAATGTCAATCGGAAAATTGGCTAAAGCTGCACCACCTCCATGGCCAATAGCAAGAGTTTTGCCATCAGGACTAAAAGCAGTGCTACTAGGATATAGATGATCAAAATTTGGGTTACTGTTGGGAGGTGCAACCAGGACTTTCTGGAGTGTTCCGGTATGCAAATTCCACAATTTAATTGAACTATCTAAAGCAGTTGTGACAAGGAATTGTCCATCCGGGCTGAGAGCTGTTGAAGTGACATCTCCAAGGGAAGACACTGTAAATGTATGAAGCTTATCTGTTTTTATGTTCCAAACGTTGATGGAAAGATCTGAAGCACCCACAAGGTTTTGCCCATCTTGACTGAAGGCAATAAAACTCACTGGGCTAGAACTTTTTGTTAAGGTACGGAGCAGTTTTCCTGTCTTTAGGTTCCAAAGCTTGATAGTCGTATCTATATTATTATCGGGGCTACCACTGCCACTGGCGAGAAGAAGCCCATCAGGACTGATAGCAACAGACTGTACCCAACTAGAATGACCGATTAAGGTGTTTAGAAGTTTCCCACTCTTGAGATTCCAAAGTTTAATAGTCTTATCATAACTAGCACTAATAAGTGTTTGTCCATCAGGACTAATGCAAAGAGAACTTATGCCTTGCGAATGACCTTTTAATAGGCTTAGCAATTTACCTGTTTTGAGGTTCCATAGCTTGATTGTCTGATCGGTATGAGGCTGCGCCGATCCTCCCCCACTAGCAAACATTTGCCCATCGGGACTGATGACGACGGAATTCACTCCATCTTGATGTCCATCAAGTGTACGGAGCAATTTTCCTGTCTTGATGTTCCAAAGCTTGATTGTATGGTCAAAACTACCACTAATTAGTGTTTGTCCATCTGGAGTAAAAGCTATAGACTTAACATCCCATATATGTCCTTGTAAACTGTGGACGGCTAGCTGATTTTGGTTGGGTTTAAAAACTGATGTACTTTTTGATTCTTGTCTGCTCGGGGATTGTGCTTGACTTTGGTACGGGAGACTTCCAGCAGTGGCAACCGTTGTGACAATTAGCAAGCTGATGATAGTTTTCCAGGACAATTGCTTCCGATTCATTTGTACTTAGATAAAAACAAGCTAATCTAGCTTACACCTACTTTGTACAATTTATACATAAATTTTGGAAAATATTATCGGACAATACGTATTAATGATGTAACACGGTTATGTCTAGGGGAAATATATGAAAATTGGAAATTAGGAATTAGCTTCGGAGATCGTTCGATATTCGATTACCCATGGCTCGCTTGTAATGCACAATAACCATAACAATAGTAGAAATCTTGGGGAAATACGGAGAAATGTCTGGTCAACTTTGGTTATCAAAACTGCAACAACACCGAGCGATCGCAGTGATTCGCGCTTCAGATATGTCATTGGCATACCAAATGGCTTTAGCTGTGGCATCTGGAGGAATACAGCTAATTGAAATTACTTGGAACAGCGATCGCTCTGCTGAATTAATTGCGCAACTACGCATAGAATTACCCAATAGTATGATTGGCACGGGTACGCTGTTAAATTTACCGCAGATGCAAACAGCGATCGAATCTGGAGCGCAATTTCTCTTTACTCCCCACGTAGATCCAGTAATGATTCAAGCTGCGGCTAAACTGAATGTACCCATTATCCCAGGAGCGCTTTCACCCACAGAAATTGTCAATGCTTGGACGAGTGGAGCTAGTTGTGTGAAGGTGTTTCCCGTGGAAGCAATAGGAGGGGTTAATTATATCAAAAGTATACAAGGACCATTAGGTAATATTCCCTTGATTCCTACAGGCGGAGTCACTTTGGAAAACGCCAAGGAATTTTTACAAGCCGGGGCGATCGCCGTTGGTTTAAGCAGTCAGTTATTTCCCAAAGAGTTTGTTGAGGCAGGAGATTGGCAGGCGATCGCTCAACAGGCTAAGACTCTGATGGAAAAAATATAATTTGTTGGTAATACCGTTTCACAATAACAACGCCTGATTTTTTCCCCTGCTAGAATGCTCCTTGGACAAGTGCAGCTCATTTGTATCAACAATCAGCGTGAAATGGTATAAAAGAGGACGAAAAGTAGGGGAATCTCAGGACAAAAGCTGAAAATATGCAAGTTAAATGTACATCCGCTCTCATCACTTACTCACTTTCCTTGTGAAGATTCATTTCCGGAAAACGAGGCGAAAAAAGTTGTGTTTATTGATGCCAAGTTACTTAGCTATGTTAATATCTTCAACTGATTAGGGAACAATAGAGGTAGAGAATAATCAGCCATCGCATTAAAAGACGAAAAGCTGATATCACTGAAAATTATCGCCAATTTCTGCACTTAACTTACCAAAAAAGTGCCGTGGCGTCTTGTTTTAGTCGTTCTCTTTTTCCTGCAAATCTTTGCGGCTGTGCGACTGTTCAAGAGTGCAGAGTAAACCCATAGATAAATATAGGAGATTGAAGTAAAGCTCGCGCGCTCTTGTAAGCTTCCCCCGGCAGACTTTACGTAAAATCTGCGGGAGAGAGTACTCTCTCCCGCGAGTTTTACGTAAAGACGCATTATTTCTTGTGGCACTCCCTAAGGGAATAAACTTTTTTTCTTTCATCCCTGTATGTTGGGGCTTCAAACATGAGTGTGCGCTTGTACAATTAATTTTACTTTTTATGATCTCACTCACCACTCAGCACTGTTTTGCGAAGATGCTTTTCCTTATGCAACTGACGCGAAGCAGTCATTTATATCACGCTGCACAATATATCAAACAATCTTGATATATGACAATTCCTATAGGTTAATAGCTAATTGCTTACTGCGCTTGCTATTTGTATTCATCATCAATCTATTATCTAAGGATATCTACCATGAAAAGTCGATTTTCTTATTCTATATGTTTTTGGAAACTATTTTTAATTCCACTCCTTATTTTGAACGTTGTTAGTTTTCAAATCGGTGCAGTTTGGGCTCAATCTAAAACCCAGCTAATTGCCGAACAAATTCAAACATTACAAAAATCCAATCAACGCTGGATTCAAATCAACCTTTCAAAGCAAAAGTTAATAGCTTGGGAAGGAGAAAAATTAGTTTATGCAGTCGTTATTTCCACAGGCAAAAAAGAGACTCCTACTCTTACTGGTATTTTTGAAATTCAATCTAAGCACAAATCTAGCGAGATGAAGGGCGACGACTACGATATTCCTGATGTTCCATATACAATGTATTACAATGGAAGCTACGCAATTCATGGAGCCTACTGGCATCATAATTTTGGCACACGTGTTAGTCATGGTTGCGTTAATTTGGCACCTAATCATGCTAAATGGTTATTTAACTGGGCAAGTGTCGGCACGCCAGTCATTATCAGTCGTAATTGAAAGATAGACTATAGCCGCCAACGCCACTTGCAGCAAATGCAAGAAATATATTTTTCTTCATTCCATCGTCAAAGCCTTGCCCTGGAAAAGTTATAAAGTGTCTTTCTTAAGAGGGACATAGATTAACAGGTAATTTTACACCTTATGAGGGAATAGAAGGAGATTTTATATCGGTTATCCTTTTAGTGTGATGAATTTAAAGAAATACAAAACTGTATAGAGGTATTTGTGATGTCAGACCCAAATAATTTTGAAAGAGTTGGTGAATTTGGTGTTGATGCTGGGATTGATACAGAAGCAAACAACATTGCTAATAGGGTAATTGATGGTGTTGTTTCGCACATTCCAGGTGGTCAGTCAATTGAGCCTATGATTGATACTGGCGTCGATTTAGCTCTTGATAATGCCATCAATCAAAGAGTTAATGGAGGTATAGAAGGTATTGGAGAAAGGTTTGAAAACCGTCAGGGATATGATGAGCGCCGTGACGAAGGGTTTGATAACTCCCAAGGATATGATGATCGCCGTGACGAAGAGTCTGAAGACCGTTCGCGTGACTTTAATCAATCTCAATACTAAATGGATTTATGATTGGGAAGAATTTGTCAATAAGCAATAGTGTTTAAAATTTGTCACAAACGAGGGTTAAAACAAAATTTTTGAGCTAGCGATGCCGAAGCCAGCGGCTGACGAGTGTATCGCTTTATCAGAAAAATGCCAATTCTTACCTTCAATCCTCCGCACAATCTTCATTTAGATGAGGAAGCACCGTCTTAGTCAACAGCACTATATTAATATTCATGAAATCGGTTTCATCTTAACCTATCACCAATGCCTAAGGGTGCCTCAACCACGTCGCTTCGTCGTGGTTATTTAAATTTTATAGCAGAACACTCGTTGAAATCCTTGCGGCTGTCTTCAATGTTTACCTATACAGTCACTACCTATTCAGAATTACAATTTATCTGCAAAACTGAAAGACAATTAATTTCGTTAAAGTAGATTTATCTTATCCAAACAATTGCTGATAGTCAATTATCATGTCTTCTGCTCAAAATTTAGAAATACCCTTACAAGATGTATCAGAAGATGTTATATTTCCTCCTGGTGATTTACTGAGTGATGAACCACCTTTGGAAACAGAACTACATTTGCGGCAAATGCTGCTATTGATTCAGTGTTTGGAATGGTGGTGGCGTGAGCGTCAGGACTTTTACGCCTGCGGCAATCTGACAGTTTATTATAGCCCTCATCAACGAAAATCTGAGCAATTCCGAGGTCCTGATTTCTTTGTGGTGTTAGATACTGATCGCAAACCACGTAAAAGCTGGGTAGTTTGGGAAGAAGATGGCAAATATCCTCATGTAATTATCGAAATTCTCTCACCCAAAACAGCTGATACTGACAGAGGTTTGAAAAAGCAAATCTATCAAGACATCTGGCGGACACCAAATTACTTTTGGTTTGATCCACAAACATTAGAATTTAAAGGGTTTGAGTTGCTCAGCGGTCGCTATCAAGAACTAAACTCAAACGAGAACGGTTGGTTGTGGAGTCAGCAGTTAGAGTTATATTTGGGCATTTATGAATCCAAGCTCCGCTTTTTCAGCCTTGATGGAGAATTAATCCCTACACCTGAAGAAGCAGCACTCAAGCAGCAGGAACGGGCTGATCAGGAGCATCAGCAACGCCAACAAGCCGAACAACGGTTAGTAGAAATGGAGACAATTCTTGCTCGTTATCGGGAAAGGTTTGGTGAGTTATCAGAGTAGGCGATTATTTTTTACAGATTTTTTCTACTGGGAAATTACGCAAAGTTATCTGCTTTTGGGGTGAAGAGTGCGATCGCTGACTACCAATGTGTCTGTATTATGCCGCAATACGGTTAAGATGAACATGTCCACGTCCATATTTTTTGACCGAAGAAAGGCATCCGTGCTGAAGGCAGAAGCCAGAAGCAAAAACTGTTTTTGAGATTAGGGTGCTGCTAGACTAAAAACATATCCCGTTTACTTTTCTTCAGGAGCTATGTCCACGGTAATTACCCAGTATCTGACCCTGGAGGAGTTTCTCAAGCTACCAGAAACAAAGCCTGTCAGCGAATATGTTAATGGTGAGATTATTCAGAAGCCAATGCCGAAAGGGAAGCATAGTCGCTTACAATTAAAGCTGTGCAACAGTATCAATGATGTTGCCGAAAGCCTCAAGAGTGCTTATGCCTTTCCAGAACTGCGCTGTAGTTTTGGTATCCGCTCAATCGTACCTGATGTAGCGGTCTTCCAGTGGTCGCGTATTCCCTTCGCTGCTGACGGAGAAGCACCCAACGATTTTTTGCTTTCTCCAGACTGGACTATTGAAATTCTGTCCCCCGAACAAAGTTCAAATCGAGTCACAGGCAATATTCTTTATTGCTTAGATCATGGTTGCCAATTAGGTTGGTTGATAGATCCAGAAGATCGTTCCATTTTAGTCTTCCGTCCAAATCAACAACCAGAACTTTTGCAGGGTGATGAGCGTTTGCCAGTGTTAGCCGGGATAGACTTGGAGTTAACAGTTGCTCAGGTGTTTGGTTGGCTGAAAATGAGCAGTTAGAGAAATGGTGAAAACATTATTTATTTAAAAAACTAATTCAGTTACTGAAACGGTATTTAGCCAAGATACCAATAACTATTGCAAACCTCGCCCCATCTTTTGCCAGTGTTTACAAAATTCAATCTAGCGGGTGCTATCTGATGTGAGAAAAGAGAATACTCTCGCTTCATCGGTAACAGCCCCCAACGCAGAGCTGGGAGATGCCCCAGAGGGGCTTTTCTCTCAAAAATTGAGTACCACACATCACTCGAAAACCGCTGTTGTTGTCTTTGTCGGGGTTATTCCTATTGTAATAAGCAGAACGGCAGTTTTCAGGATTGTTGTTCCACGAACCAGCGCGCAGCTGCCGAGTTACCTGACCCTTCTTCACCAAAAAAAGAAGAGCAAAGGGCATAGGGCTAAAGAGTTCTCGCTGCCGCACCACTAGACGCCACCCGAAAACCGATACAGTTGAGGAGGGTGCCAGGGTAGTTCCTGAAGCGATAAGCAGAACGGCAGAGTACAGGAATGCCGTACCAAGAACCACCGTGTAGCAAGCATGATTGATTATCATTATTGTCTAGCCATGCTCTTCCGTCTGTCGGTGCTCCCTCATAATTATCATGCCAATGGTCTCCACACCATTCCCACACATTCCCGTGCATATCGTATAACCCAAAAGCATTCGCTACTTCAAAGCTACCCACAGGAGTTGTTTCCTTACGGTATTCTCCTAATGGACCAGCATTATAAGATCCTTTATACAAAGTTTCCCCAATTTTTTCGTCTACCCCACAATAATTCGCTACATCGGTCGTAATTGTTTCGCCAAAATGGAAAGGCGTTGTAGTTCCAGCACGGCAAGCATATTCCCATTCGGCTTCACTGGGAAGGCGGTACGGTCTTTTAGGGTGCTTGGTAGATAAGCGCTCGCAAAACTCAACGGCATCAAACCAAGTCACTGACTCTACAGGTCGATTCTCTCCTTTAAAGTACGATGGTTCTGGTTTTAAATTGCGGTTAACTGTCTCTATTGCGGCTATAGCTTTCCATTGTGCTTGAGTTATGGGGTATTTACTCATGAAGAAAGTTGGAACTGTTACTTGGTGTTGAGGACGTTCCGAATCGCTACTACCTTCTTCTGTTTCTGGGGCACCCATCATAAAGTTACCGCCAGGAATCAGCACCATTTCTAGCTCGATTCCATTACTAAAGTATTCTATATAGAATTGCGCTGTCTTTTGAGTACGATTAATGACTATTCTTGCCATTGATTTTTACCTGCTTATTTCTCTCTAATTATTTTGTGAATAAATAGGATTTTCTAGAAATGTGATATACTTGAAACTGTGTCAAAAAATTTGCTCGCTCCGCTAGGCTAAAAAAGAGCAAAAAAAAGGGCAAAGGGCAGAGGGCTAAAAAGTCCTCGCCCCCGCACCACCACACACGACCCGAAAACCGAAGTCGCTGCCGCCGAAGACGGGGAAGTCCCTGAAGCGATAAGCAGAACGGCAGTACTCAGGAACATCAGACCATGAACCACCGCGCAGTAGCCGCTCTTGATTATCATTATTGTCTACCCATGCTCTCCCGTCTGTAGGTGTTCCCTCATAATTATCATGCCAATGGTCTGCACACCATTCCCACACATTCCCGTGCATATCGTATAACCCAAAAGCATTTGCTACTTCCAAGCTCCCTACAGGAGTGGTTTCCTTACGGTATTCTCCTAGTGGACCAGCATTATAAGATCCTTTATACAAAGTTTCCCCAATTTTTTCGTCTACCCCACAATAATTCGCTAAATCGGTCGTGATTGTCTCGCCAAAATGGAAAGGAGTTGTAGTTTCAGCACGGCAAGCATATTCCCATTCAGCTTCACTCGGTAGACGGTAACGTCTACCCGTATATTGAGAAAGGCGATCGCAAAATTCAACAGCATTATACCAGGAGACTTTTTCAACAGGGTGATTATCTCCCTTGAAACGAAACGGTTCAGAGTCCATCTCATTGTTTACTTGGGGCAACTGAGCTACAAATCGCCACTGCGCTTGAGTAATTGGATACTTACCCAAGAAAAACGGTTGTAACATCACCGTATGCTGGGGACTCTCATCTTCATAGCATTGTGGTTCATCTGGTGGCGATCCCATAACAAAAGCGCCTCCTGGAATTGCCACCATCTCTATTCCCAGTGCGACTCCGGTTTCTTCTTTACCTAAAAACTCTACAAAATAAAATGCTTTGCTCTGTTCTTCTCTAACGACTTGTCCATGAGCATCAACTGTTCGCGTTTTAAAATCAAAGGGCTGCAACTCTTCGGCAAGCTTATCCTCGAAGATAATTGTTGTCACACCAAACTCAAAAGATTGCAGTGAAACTCCCATCACCGAGGCAAGTTCTGTGCCCTCATCTTGGATAGGTTCACCATCAAGTGTTTTCTGTGCCCATTCCAACAACAACTGCTGAAAACCCTTTTCGGATAACAGATCCGCATAACTTTCCACTAATGCTGCCCACCGAATGCGCTGCTTAGAATCTGTGGAAGCTGTCAACTTCTGCAACTCTTGCTTAATCGCTGTGATCGCCTCTTTCGCATCTGGACTCAAGTATGCCAATGCTGTCCATTGTGGGCGATCGCCAAAGACCAACGCACGATCATTTCCCTCCCTCTGCAAGCGATTTGTAATATACTGGGACAGAAAATTCGCTATTTCTTTGAGTCGCTGTTCCCCAAATTCATCACATATACCACGAAGCAGGTGATCGCGAGTTTTGCCCTCCATCTCATAAAGATCATAGCCTACAGGTTGGCATAATCCTGATAGCAACACATCTGGCACTCCATACCAAGGACATTCCGGCACAAAATTCTCCCGCAAACAGTACAGCAAATCTGAAGTGAGAGTCAGTGGAAAAGCCGCATGGCAAGCTAAATGAAACGCATCCCTTCCGTAGCGTCTTTCAAACACCCCAATGCGGCGATCTATCAAATCCTCTCGGTTTTTGGGCTCGATTCCTGATAGAGATACAGTTGCCATGTGCTAATCATACTCTCTTGTTAATTTTCTCGTGTTGCTGATAGTAAACTTACAGGTTCATAAGTCAACATCTTACCGTTTAGTACTGCATCAATTGTCCGGGCGGAGGTTTGCTGCCATCGCTCTTGCGGAAGCGGATTGAGCCAGATTAACTGTCGAATACAAGGCGATAATACGGTAAAAAACTTCGATATCCCTTCAATTCGTTTTCGAGAGTATGTTGTTGTTGCGGCTCCGGCATCACTTAAAATTAAGACAATTGTGCGGTTACAATGCAGTCTTAGCAAGATGTTGGTGAGGGATTCGGCTTTAGTAGGGTGATGCCAATCATAAAGATACTCGTCAGGGTAACTAGTAAAACGATAGATCCAAGCAGGTGTAATCCGAGCTTCTTCAATTGCTTGAATAAAGGGCTGAAGGACAGGGAAAAATGGTATCATTGCCGGACTGTCATCAATTAGCAGTAAGAGTTCTGCCTGTCGAATTCTTACGGGACGCATGACGACATCAGTAAAAATGCCTTCCCGTTCAATTTGATAAAGGGTTGCATCAATGTCTAATTCATAGTTCCAGTCTACCCGGACTGCTCGTCGTAGCAAACGCCAAGCTGTTTGGACATCCTGCAATTGAATAGGAAAATCCGTTGGACTGAAGTGAAAATTATTTTTAGTATTCTCAAAACTTGAGGAGGTTGATGAAGTTTGAATAGCTACCGGAACTTGCACTTCACCCGTTGTCTGAGTCGATGGCACTTCCCGTCCCCTGGGTGGAATCTGGGGCAGATTTTGTGGTGGTTGTGTCGCTCCGGAGCTTATGGACAGATTTTGTGGTGTTTTTGTCGCTTCGGAGTCGGAGCTTAGGGGCAGATTTTGTGGTGTTTTTGTCGAAGAAGGAGTATTTTCTAGTGGTGTTTGATCGGGTTTTACAGGCATCTTCGCATGATGATGCTGAATGTAGTCATCAAAAGTGCGGTCAAAAATACTAGCATCATAATTGGCACAGGGTTTGACCCACAATAACCGACAGACTCGCCTGAGATCTTGCCATCCTCCCAAACCATAGCCCTGAGTAACTGCTTGCCTCAACAAATCATACTGTTCCAGTGTTAGAGCCATCCCTGCATCTCGCAACTTTTGAAACAAATTTAACAATAAAGAATCGAGTAAGATGGACTGGAGTATACTCATAGATCTCACATTTTGGGCAGATTGTTCTGATAGAATGCCTGATCTGGCTTCGTCTTCAGAAGCGTTCCTAATAATGGCAATTTCTCAGATAAATGTTCTAGATTTTCCAACGCGTTCTCCTGATTTAAAAGAGTAGTGAGAAATTCTAGGAATTCGCTAGTTCCTGGTGGTTTACTTCCTGATTTATTCTCGAGAAGTTTGCGAATTTCCTCGAAACGCTCTATAGCTTTTGTGACAAGTTTTTCTTGCTCCTTTTCAAATTTACCAAATCGGGTATTAATAATTTTCTTTAATTGTTCTTTATCAGGAAATGTGACAAAGAAGTACAAACATCTGCGGAGAAATGGTTCTGGCAAAGGCTTTTCACGATTACTAGTTATAAAAATAATCGGCTTATGTTCAGGAGTAGGAAATGACTCTCGAGTTTCAGGAATTTCAAAACGAAATTCTTCTAGCTCAAGTAGTAAATCGTTAGCAAAATCACTATCAGCCTTGTCAATTTCATCAATTAATAAGATCGGGCGGAGAGCGTGTTGTTGTAATGCATTACCTAGCGCTCCAAAAGTCCGATAATTTTTCTTATCTTCTAATCGCTTCTTTAATTGCCCTGTCTCTATAATTCCTAAAAATTCTCTCAGCTGTCGCGGATCGGTTCCCATTAATTGAGCATCCCGCAATCTAGCAACAGCATCATAGGTATAAAGTCCATCACGGGCAAGGGTTGTAGACTTAATATTCCAGATATAATAATCCCACCATTTCTCCTGTGCTTGTTGGTCGTTTCGTAAATACTGATGTGTAAACTCATAGGCAACTGCTCCTGCCAAACGAGTTTTACCACAACCTGGTTCACCTTCCAATAGTAATGGTCTTTGGAGTGCGATCGCTAAATTCACCGCTTCTTTTAAATCATCACTGGGTAAATAGGAGAAATATACTCGCTGGTTCAAATCTTTCTCCCCTTCTTTAGGAGGTTGAAACTTTCCTGTATATTGTAGTAAATCCTGATTTGGGGCTTTTTCTTTGTTCATCCTGCTAACTTCCAATAGGGTTCGATTGCAGCAATCCCATCTTCTTTGTTAAAAAGTGTACAACAGATTTCTTCAAGCATTGCTAAAGGTTTTTCTGGCCAATTTGGAATATCGTTATCAATAAGTGATTGCACTTTATCATCGGCTAAATTAAGCAAATTATATACGCTTTCTTGAGCTAACCAATGGGTTACATCATTCCGAAAAATATATTCTAAAGGTGGCAGATGAATAATAGAAGATTGAGTGTCATAGATTATAGGTGGATTGATGAATTTAAATGGAGGCAACTTATTCACTACAGTATTTGTATTATCTTCAGCTAGAATTAGAACGAGGTGCGAACGAAAAAAGCGTTGTCCAGAGCATACTTGATTAACTAAATCCAACCAAAAATCATAAAACTGATGTACTTTTTCTGGTTCTAGAAAACTTAAACCATAAATAGCGATAATTATAGACTTTTGTTTACACAACTCACCTAAACCTTCAATTACAGTTTCACGGGTGATTTCATTTCCTATATCTTGCTTAAATTCTTGCCAAAAAGCATTAAAATCAGATCGCATCGGATGGCTGCGAATCCGAATCTGATATTTTTTTGCCTTATCAAAATCAGATACACATCTTGCCAAACGCCTCACCAACCAACGCTGAATTTTTTCTTCATCTGTCTGAACTAGAAAAGCTCTTTCTTTACAGTCTTTCATCGCATTTCTAAAGACTTGCTCCTGATCACTGTAATTTAGTAACCATAAAATATTTGCTATTTTCTGATTAGAGGACTTTGTTTCTGTGCTGTCTTTCTTCAAGTTATGTTCATCAAATTCCAAATTATTTGAAATTGAAAAGTGAGGATTACGTAAGAAAGTTATTTCTTTTGAGGTGGACAATATAGAACATTCAGCCTTTTGAATTGCCTTGTTATCCAAATTACATTTTTCTGTTAAAACTTTATTTATCTGTATTACAAAGTCTTGAATGTTCAAAAATTCATTTGTGCATTTGGACATCCAATCGGAGTTTTTCATCACTTTTTCAAATGCGTCTACAAAATCACCATCTCCAGCCTCTGTCTTTGAGTCTGCCGAGGCTATAACGCAAAAACTGATGTTTTCGATAGCATTCCTCTTTTGTTTCAAGCTTAAAGCTAAAACATTTGCTGCTCCTTGACCGGCATAACATACATCAAGTATGAGTAAGATATTTTGAGGAGAATTTCTGTTTCCTGGAAATAACCACTTCACCAGATCACTAGTCTCGATTACTGTATTAGATAAATTTAACGGAGTTGAGTCAACAGTATAGAGATAATGAGAATTATACTCTCTCTCCTCTGCATGTCCTGCATAATAGATAATCACGCAGTCAGACTTACAGCGATTCTGATTGGTAAACCAAGAAGTTAAGCTATTTTTAATTATGTTGGAGGCTGCACCGATATATATATCTTTTACGCTTTCGTAGCCCTGTTCTTCAACTAATAACTTTTCAACTCTTTGAATATCAGTTTCAACCCGATCCAGTGTATCTAATTTCATTCCTGGACAACTAGGTGAGCCAATAGCAATCAAATATTTACGCTGCTTGTCTGTTGAGGAGACATTCATAAGAATTGATTATTCAACAAGTCCTGTGGCGACGGCAAGCCCAGTTTCTTTAGCTGTTAAATATCTCCGTACATCATGAGATTCCCAACCATTATACACCAACTGATCAATTACAGAACCGAAGTGAGGAGCGAGTTTCTTTTCAAGAGCAACAATATCGCCTTTGTCTGCAATATTAAACCACTGCTTTACGTTAGGCCATACACCTCGTCCATTCTCTGGAGTTGGTGTCAGGGCATCAAAGATCAGGTTTCGTATCCCAAGTGGAGATCCTAATGTGACTAGTGTATGCACATTCCATTGAGGATTCGCACACAAAGCCTCATAAGCAACTACCGATCCCAGAGAATGACCAATAATAATTTTAGTATCTTTAGATACCTTATCAGTAACACGTTGCAAAATTTTATGTTTTAGCTCTTGGTGGTTGTATAAGTACTGCCGTACTTGCTTCAAGGCAAAGATTAAGACTTTTTCAGAACCCCACGCGCTAAAATACCTTGATTTTGAAAGTTGTTTCAGAGCGCGTTGTACAACTTCAGGTGTACGTCCCCTTCCTTGAAAGTTAGGATCTTGAATACTTCCATCTTCTCCACGTTCGTCTTTCTCACTGCGATTTTGTGCTGATAGAGCCGCTGCCTCATTCCACCATTTCAGTAGTAATTCTTGCTCCCACTCTTCTTTTATATCTTCAGAACTTAGTGGTGGAATAAATGCAGCTCTTGTTCCGCTAGGACGAAAAAAATCGCCATACGCAACGCTTGTAAAGTCTTTGCGTTCTATTTTTGGTTTATCAGCTATCTCTAGCCCTCCTTGTAGAGCGAGTAGCCAGTTATTTTCTATCTGTGGCGCAGTTAAGTAATCATGAAGAATTCCATGAATTCCAACAACTTTCATTACAATTTCAATTTATATAATATTTATTTTGAGTATAGACTAAGCCGAAATGATTCATGAGAGAATTCTTTTATTTTACAGGACGCACTACACTAATCAATTTACCAGCCAACGGTTCCGCTGCCAAAATTGCTGCATGAATTCGCTCTGCTAACCCAAATCTGTGTGCATCATCTGTACAAATAATAATACCAGCATGGCTGGGTTGGGAGCGATGCAAGCGTTTGAAGTCCCTACGGTTTAGCGTTAAAACGACTCGCTCGTGACTACTTGCAAATCCGAGAACTTCGTCGTCAGGAATTTTTAAATTAGCGTTTCCCGCTTCTTGCACCGTTAAAACATCATGCTCTAAGTCACGCAAATATTCTACAACCTCATAGGGAAACTGCTCATCCGCATACACACGAGCCATTATTCTTCTTCATTCTCCTTAATGGCTGTTGCTATTTCTTCCGGGTATACTGTGGCATAAACCCAAGCGTTGGTTAAGTCAGTTGCAGATAAAGTTGGATAGTCTTTCAAGAGTTGAGCTTCGCTAATACCCAAATTGCGAGCATTAACTAACACCCAAACAGGAATGCGGGTTCCGACAATACAAGCATCCCCTCCACATACACCCGGAGTTTTCTCAATTCCACGCCAAGAATTATCTAAACTTTGTGCTAATATCTGAATCGCCTGTGCTTTTTCGTTTGGCGTTAAGGCGAGTAGTTCTGGTTCCAACCTTTGAAGTGTCATAGCATTACTACCAACCCATCAGAAAAGACTATAAGCAATATTCTAACTTACGCCGAATGTGATAAGGGGAAATGAAAATAAAGGAAAGCATATCTCCATATAACCTAGAACAACAAATATCTAATCTTAAATCAGAGATCTGAGGAGCGTGGCGAAGATTTTCGAGAAGATTATGAAAAACGTCCGCATCATCACCATAATCGACCGAAATAATAGACATTATACGATTACAAATCTTTTGTCAATAAGTCATAGTGCTTAAAGTTGGTCGAGAACAGAGGCGAAAAATACGAATTTTGGGCTAGCGATGCCAAAGGTAGTAGCGTACAACTGTATCGCTTTATCAAGAAAATTGCCACTTTTTCTTGTCTTCAGTCTTTCTTCGTATAATCTTCAATTAGGTACGAAGATACGTTTTTAGTTAACAGTGCTATTACTATTGGCAGAAGTCATTTGTTCTTAATCTGTTGCAAATGTCCAAGAGTGCCATAATAACTTCGATTGGCTAATGCATAATGACAAATTCTCCCCAGTGCCACAGCTTACCCAATTGATGAATGAGTCTAATAGTGGAAAAACTGTCACTCTAGGGTGCTTCAACCAAGTCGCTTTTTTAGTGCCTTAACCTTGGTTATCTCAAGTGCGATGCTTTTGGAAGCGACGCGTATCTGGATCACCAACAATTTCCCGTTATCGCTACTACTGTTTTGTTACTGAGCGGAACAAGATAAAACAACATCATATAGCAATCCTATATGATTTATGAAAATTCTCAGATCCCCGACTTCTTTAAGAAGTCGGGGATCTGAGGCTTTGCTTTAACTCAACTGTGCAACCAGTTGATTCTCTAACAACGTTTCGTGAGTTAATAAGTCTTCAACTGTGATTTGCAAAAAGCGTTGTTCGTCCACTTGAAAGAAGATTTTGATCCGATCGCTTCCGGGAAATCCAAACGGTTGGAGTTGAGCAATTGTTCTGGCACCATCTTTGTCGTTAAGAGCTTTGACGCTTGCTTGATTGCTATCGAGACGACGAGTAATCAAGCGATCGCCATCAAAATAGACTTCTGTGCTACCCGTATCTGCTCCCAATTCTCCCATAATTAATTCAATGCTAGGCTGGCTTTCGACAGAAGCGCCCAAGATTAATTCCACAGCTTGGCTCATTGGGTAAGCTTGCCCTGCTTTCACAATTGGATGCCAGTTATGGCGTTTGGCTCGACGATCCCAGTAACGGATACCATAGCTGTGGTAGAGAAAATCTTTGATTTGTACACCTTGAGCTAATTGTAAAGCACCTTGAGCGATCGCTTCAAAAGGGCGATCGCAACGAATTTTGTCTGGTTCAAAATACTGTCTTACCCATGTCTGCACTGCTGGCAATTGTACAGTACCGCCAACTAATAAAACTGCATTAATATCTGAAACTTCAATTCCCTGACGACGTGCTTGCTGCAACAGAGTCGTCATTGATTCATCGAGAAGATCGAAAAACCTGTGTTCTCGAAGAATCGTTTCCAAAGTATCGCGATTTATTTCTAGTTCGTAACTTTCAAATGTCTCATCGTTGAAATAAACTTCACTCGCTTGCGTTTGAGTGGATAACTGAATTTTCAAGCGTTCTGCTAAACGCGTTGTCAGAGGACTTACCACCAACCCTTGCGTTGTGGCAAAGTAATCAACCAACCAATTATCAATATCCGTACCACCTAAATTTTGCCCAGCTTTTGCCAGCACACGGGCGGTTTTTGCTTTTTGCTTGGAGTTTTCGGCTAAAGACTGACTTCCCCACTTAAGTATATAACCTAAAGGTTTTTGGTTTACTTGCACAGATTTATCCAACTGTACTAGCGATAAATCTAACGTTCCACCACCGAAGTCTATAACTAGCAGTATTTCTTGTGAAGTCATCCCATAACCTAAAGCTGCGGCTGTAGGTTCATCCAGCATTCGCACCTGCTCTATAGGAAGGCTTTGGCAAACTGTTCCCAACCAGTGACGGTAAACTTCAAAACTATCTACAGGTACAGTTAAAATCAGAGATTCTATCCCTCCCTGAGTAGGTGCCAACTGTTCGAGTATTTGGGTAAGAAACCATTGCCCGACTTGTTCAAAAGTTACTGTCTGCCCATCTAATTCTGGTAAGAAACCTTGAATATTTGCACCAATCCCACGTTTGAAACTGCGGAAAAATCGCGGATCGTTTTTCAGATCAAAACCGCGATCGCGCACTTGTTGCCCTAATATAACTTGTCCTCGCGCAGCATCCTCAACATAAACTAAGCTGGGAATCAATGGTGGATTCAAACTTTGTTGAACGGATAAACTTGGTATATTTATAGTCTCCGGCTGTTGCGTTACCGGGTTCCAGCGAGCAATGACTGTATTACTTGTACCAAAATCTATTGCTATTGCCATCTTTTATTTATAGTAGTTTTCACATAATTGAAATATACCACCACTTTCACACGGGCATATTTGATATAATAGCGCA
>JAQYWO010000166.1 GCA_029379215.1 Rhizonema sp. PD37 | reverse complement strand
GTTTTTGAAAATCAACATAATTTGGAGTATTTTATTGTCAAAATAAAGAATTTATTATGAGTGAATATCATACTAGAAATATTGAGAATACTGTAGATTTGATCAATTATTTACAAAGTCAGTTTTATTGCAAAAGAATCACATTAATTTTGTAACTGAATAATACACAAATATACTTAACTTTGTCGCCAAATCAAAGTCGAGTTTTTTTAAGTCATACAAGACAATAATTAATTGACTCTGGTATGGGAACAAACTATACTTTTGGATAGGTCAAATATGACGTATTAACAGGTCAGCAATTGTGTCTTACTACCCAAAACTAGAAGAGTTTGGTAATCCCCCGTCTCAATACAATAATGACTACCTGTATATGATCGCTTGTACCTAACTTGCTCAAAATACGAGTGACATGAAACTTGACAGTACTCTCAGCAACACTTAAAGTCGTAGCAATTTCTTGGTTAGTTTTGCCAGTTGCTATCAAACGCACAATTTCCAAATCCCGCTCACTCAATTCCGGATTGAACCGGACAAGCCTGTGCAGCCCGCTCGATCTCACCACGCAATCGTTTATTAGGCGCATAATCGTAGACAAGAATTCTGCGCCTTTCAGTTTGAAAGCATTAGGTGCTTCATAGCAGCACGGTGCATATCCCTGACATAAATTCAAGTCAACAACAACTTTCATAAATAACCTCTTATTGTAGTCAGAGCAAAAAGTAGTTTCTCCGTATTCAGGGGAACGTTAAGCGTGCCGTCACAGGTAGCTAAATTCTCATCACTTCTAAACTTACTTCCAGACAAAGGTCCAACACAGTGACTATACGCGACCAAAAGATTGACCTAAAATGCCAGTGAGATGATTACAGCAATTTTCAGGTAAAGTCTGCGTCAAAGCTACAGCCCAAGGGATACGCTTCCCCCGGCAGACTTTGGGCGAAGTCTTGGGGAAAAGCTCGCCGGAAGGAAGCTTCCTTCCGGCAGACTTTCCTTTGAGAGTACTCTCTCCCCAGAGCTTCGCGAGAGAAGTTTCTCGAAAGCTCGTCGGGGGAAGCTTCCCCCGACAGACTTTCATCCCGCGAGCTTTACGTAATTAGACCACAGTCGTAGGGACGAACGGTGAGACAGAGAAAGCAGGAGGTGATACCAGTGTTTACTCAAGAACTGCTTCCCCTGCTTGCCTAAATGTATTAACTTTAAAGTGAAACGGTATTAGCCTCTGCTCATGCTCAACAAGACCCGACGTTTCAAAGCGCGATCGCCTATACCCGATTAACCGCCAAAGCTAGCATTGAGCACTTGCAGAACCAGGGATTTGCAGAGGAACAATTGCCTGCCCCCAGCACAATGGCAGTGATTCTCAATCGGATGGGCTACCGCTTGTGCTGAACTCAAGCATCAAGGATCTGCCACCCGCAGCACAATCTTGCCGCCCGTGTGCCCTTGTTCTAACTGCGTGTATGCCTGACGCACGTCTTTGAGGTCGTACACGGCTGCTATCCGAACCTGCAACTCGCCATTTACAATCAGTTTGGCGATCTCAGTTAGAACCGTATTCGACTGGGCTTTAGAAGCACCGTCAGTGTGAACCTTGTGTCGAGCTGCCGCCTCAAAATCGATGATGGTATTGACGCGGTTTGGCTCAACCCCCAGCTTGATCGCTAGATCGACGTAACCATGCCCCACCGTGTCGATGACCGCATCGAAGCCACTCGGAGCCACACGACCTAAGCTCGCTTGCAAATCGTTGTCGTAGCCGATTGGAATTGCACCGAGTGATCTCAACCAGTCATGGTGTGACGCTCCTGCCGTGCCCACCACAGAAGCACCAGTCCGCAGAACCAACTGCGTCACAAGCGACCCCACACTGCCAGCCGCGCCAGAAACCAGAATCGTTTCTCCACGTTGGGGAGCAACAGCAGCAACGGCAGCCTTTGCGGTCGTTGCAACGATGCACAGGGAACCTGCCACCTTCCAATCCAGCGATTCAGGCTTGACGATCACTTGATCGGCAGGGACAGAGACAAACTCCGCTTGGGCAGAACGCTCATCCGACCAGCCCATGACCGCCGTGCCCACAGCAGGACTAGTCACGCCCTCTCCGAGTTCAGCAACAATGCCAGCGAAGTCTGATCCCTCGCCACAGGGAAATGTGGTGGGAAATATGTCTTCAAGTTGACCTTCGCGAATCTTGATCTCACCCGGATTTATTCCTGCGGTGATAGTGCGAACCAGAACCCGACCCGGACTGGGTGAAGGTTTTTCAACCTCGACGACATTAAGCACATCCACAGTTCCAAAGCGATCAAAGCGCACTACTTTTGACATTTTGTACCTCCAGTGAATTCGTTGTTATCCATTAACTAATCCGTATTCTTTTGATCGGCTCTTATTCGCCCCTGACGCGCAACACTATTTTGTCCAGATAGTGCTGTTTCATAGCTGACTGCGCTTGTGCCGCCGCTTCAAGTGGAAATGTCTGCGCCGCCCGTGCACCGTAGGCACGGGTAAGGTGTACTCATAAAGCTTATCAGGACCACCGAACTCGTCAACAGCCATTGCTTTCATTTGTTGGGGAGTGTTTTGCACAAATAGGTTCTCCTGTTAATTACTCAAATTGTTATTGAGGGGTTTGCAGGCGTAAAACTGCTGACATTTGTTTGGATGAACTGCCATTTCCTCCAAACAAACTTTGTCATCGTTTAAGAAAAGCAATGCGGCATTGTTCTCTAAACTCTTTCAGGTCTCGCTGGAGATGCTTTCATCCTACAAATTCGCTCCAGCGTTTCCAATGCATAAAGCTCTTTGATCATTGCCTAATTCTCCAACATAGAACTCAAAGACCGTCTATAATCGGGTAGGGTGTTGAATGAGTTGAGGTTTTACCATGACTTTCGTTATCCCCAATTCTGAGATAGTTGCAGATCAGTGCCAAGCACTAGCGACATTAGTGGCGCGGCACACCGAATCTAACGGCAACCTGATCTATCCAACTGCGATCGCACAATTGAGCTTGAGCTTTTCGCGATCAAACGAATCAAGTCTACGTTTACTCAGCCGATGCGAGACATCGAACGATTGATAAAGGCGATGTTATGGGAGCAATAAGAGAAGCAGATCGTAAACGGGTATGTTTTTTTATTAAAAAAGGTAATGCGGATACTGGGCGATCGCCTGAATAGTTCTTGAGCAGAGGAGCGGACTTCAATCTCCCCTTCACCCCTGCTGACGTACTTCTGAAGCAAATGTGTACCGAATATCAGACTGAACTGATCGAGAGCCAGCGAACAGGGATATTGCATAGATCATAAAAAAATATTATAACGCTGAAATCCTTATTGACTAATGATCTGGGACATCCAAAAAACCGCTATCATCCAACCTTTGTCTGAACAAACAGGTGTCTCGGTCCCCGTAAGGATGCACCTGGACGATATTCAGGTACGTCCTCGGTAAGATGTGGGGACTGGAGTCGCTGTACCAGCGTCCTGAGAGCAATTTCAACCTCCATCCTGGCTAGGGGTGCGCCAACGCACAAGTGTAAACTGCCCCCAAAACCGAAGTGTTGGTTATTCTGACGATCAGGGTCAAATCGATCTGGATCGTTATACTGGACTGGATCTCGGTTGGCGGCGGCAAAGAGAAGTACTAGCGGAACGCCCTTTGGAATGACTGTACCTGCAATCTCAATGTCTGCAAGTGTTGTACGGGTGCGAAATTGCACAGGAGGCTCGAAACGGAGCAACTCTTGGACAAGTCTTGGTGCCAGATCTGGGTATTGGCGCAGCCGTTCTAATTGCTCAGGATAGCGAAGCAACGTCAACATCCCATTTGTAATCAAATTTACGGTCGTTTCATGACCCGCGATTAGCAGCAGAATAGAGATACTTACTATCTCTTCTTCACTTATTTGCCCTCCTTCAAAATCGCCGCTTGCAATCATTGCTGACAGTAGGTCATTACCCCGATGTTGGCGACGGTTCTCAATCTGCTTGTGCATATAATCGGTTAATTGCGAGTGAGCTTCTTTGATTCGACGTGCATCTTCCGCACCATAACGGTGATCGGGATCAAGCGAGCTAGCTAGCACAGTTGACCGTTCCTGAAAGTATTGTTCATCCTCAACCGGGACTCCCAGCAATTTACAAATAATCGTGACTGGCAAAGGGTAAGCAAAGTCATCAACGATATCGATTTTATCTTGATCGCGTTCGCGGCATTTATCAAGGAAATGTTTCACTAGTTCCTCTACTTGTAAACGCATGCCATAAATGCGCTGCGGTGTAAATTGGTTCATCACAACGCTACGCAAGCGATCGTGGTCAGGAGGATCGAGATGGAGGAATGCTGGTGAGTCTTGGTTTGAGGGTGCATCGCTTGTAGATACCCCTGAACCACTTTTAGATGTCAGGTTCTTTTCTTCGTCTGAGCTAACACGTGGGTCATATAATAGTGATCGAACTTCTGCGTAGGTACTGACAACATAGGTGCCATCATCCTGGATGGACACAGGCGTTTCCCTGAGTTGGGCATAAAGGGGATAGGGATTGTGTCGGTTTTCTTGCTTGAGAACCTCAGCAAATAAACTTCCGTTATTCATTAGACATGTTCCTCCTTTCTTTAAGTAATGCTGCTGGCAATAAATGAATTCTTTTCTTACGTCTTATGAGGCGAAGCAAATTCGGGATTGTGAGGTGAGAGATTCAATTGGTTGATTGCGCCCTGCATGGGAGGAAAAGACTTGTTGATTTGGTCTTTGTATGCAGGCAACCAACGGGCTGAGTTAAAGCTCAAGACGGCGATTGTGCGTCCGGCTTCTCCATAGGCAGCAATAAAATTGCGCTCCTTGGCTGAACCTTGCGTGAAGACAAGCTGATCGGCAGTTTCTGGAAGCCCAATCAGCTTAATGTTCACACCGAACTGGCTCGACCAGAAGTCTGGTAGGTGATCGTGGACGCGCATTGTCTCAACGCTTTTGGCAACCATGTTGTAAGCTGCTGTCTGCGCTTGAACAACGGCATTTCCCCAGTGTTCGATCGCAATGACGCGATTGCCATATAGCGGGTGGGGCCACTGCGCCACGTCTCCGGCAACAAAAATGCCTTCTGCGATCGCACCCTGCGGATCTTGAACTCGGCAGAATTGGTCACAGTGCACCCCATGTTGATCGACAGCCAAACCCGACTCTTGCAACCACTCGACGTTACGGATAGCACCGAGGGCAACGACGACTAAATCAGTGTCGATGACAGTACCATCTGACAAATGAACACGCTGAACCTGCGATTTGGAATTACCTTCAATTTTCTCAACAGAAACGCCGAGTCGTAGATCAACACCTGCACAGCGCTGCATCTGTGCTACAATATCGCCGATCGCTTTACCAAGGGCATGGATAAGTAGTGCTTTTCGCTCTACGACTGTTACAGGCAAACCCAACTCACAGCAGCAGGAAGCAACTTCACACCCAATAAATCCTCCGCCAATAATCAGGACGCGCTGAGGGTTTGCCAAGAGCTTTGCTCGCAGCTTAACTGCATCGCCAAAGTTGCGGATGAGAAACACCCCATCAAGAGCAGCTTCTGTTTGGTTTGACCAAGGTCGTGGGCGTGTGCCAGTTGTGATTAAGAGTTGATCGAAGGGGAGGCAATCGCCATTTGCGAGTTCTACAATTCTATTTTTGGTATCAAGACTCGTAGCTGCCACACCCAAACGCCACGTGGCATTCAATGTTTGGAGGATTGGCAAGGCAGTGTAGCTAGCAGGGATTTCCCTCGTGAGTAAGTGCTTTGAGAGCGGTGGGCGGTCATAAGGTGCATCAACCTCGTCGCCAACAAGAGTCAATTCCCCTTGGAATCCTGCCTCACGTAATGCCTCAGCCCCCCGTAAACCAGCCAGAGAAGCACCGACAATCACAATTCGTTTTTCAGTCATTTTCCGCCTCCTGCTGATCATCCATTTCTACACTGATTGCTCGAACCGGACAGGCTTGTACAGCCCGCTCAATCTCACCACGCAACCGTTTATTAGGCGCATAATCGTAGACAAGAATTTCTGCGCCTTTTAGTTTGAAAGTATCAGGTGCTTCATAGCAGCACTGTGCATATCCCTGACATAAATTCAAGTCAACAACAACTTTCATAAATGACCTCCTATTGTAGTCAGAGCGAAGAGCAGTTTCTCCGTATTCAGGGGAACGTTAGGCGTGCTGATTCTCATCACTTCTAAACTTACTTCCAGAGAAAGACCGAACACAGTGACTATACGCGACCAAAAGATTGACCTAAAATGCCAGTGAGATTATTAAGTAACGTAGGTGGTTTGTAAAGGATGGGATTGCATGCTGTTTCAATTAAAGCAGTGCAGGGCATTTTAAGCGCGGCCCAAGCTACTGACTCACATTTAGAAGCGGAACAAGTGTTGCCTGCCATTAGGCTTTGCCCAGAAATTCTCAAAGATGCTGATGAGCAAATTTCCTCTGAAAAGTTCTATGCCCTTTGGTTAGAATTGGTTCATCGTTCTGGCGATCGTAGTATTGGTCTTAAGATGGCGGAGTTTACACAGCCTAGTACCTGGGATGTGGTTGGCTATGCCGTTGAGAGTAGTCCTGACTTGAATGAGGCAATGCAGCGTATTGCTCGCTCGGCAAGAGTTCTGAACGAAGAGGTAGAGATGACTTTTGAGATTCACGGGAAAGTCGCACGCCTTACTCATGCCATCCCAAGTTCCCCTGTTCCTCTATACCGTGCTTTGTGTGATTGGATTGTAGCAGGTGTCTTCTTGATGATTCGGAGAATGACAGGAGTAGATTTTGTACCCCTCAAAGTGGGGTTTGAACACAGCTTACCTGAGGATATTTCTGTCTATCGTCAATTATTTCGCGCTCCGGTAGAGTTTGACCAGCCTGTTAATGAAATTGTTTTTGATTCTACTTTTCTCTCTACACCGTTCTTGAGATCATATCCTGAACTCGGAAAAGTCCTAGACCGCTACATTCAGGAGTTACTGGCTAAGTTGCCTCAATCAGAAAATTTAATCGACAGCGTTCGTCGAGAAATTAGTGTAGAACTACGTGGAGGTAATCTGGGAATTGACACAGTCGCCAAACGCTTGGGATTTGTTTCCCGCACCCTCCAGCGCAAGCTTAAAGAAGCTGGTACTTCTTATCAACAACTTGTCGATGAGATGCGGCAATCACTCTCAATTTATTATCTTCAAGAAGAACACATGGCTGTGTCTGAAGTGGCATTTCTCTTGGGTTTTTCGGAAACTAGTGCTTTCCATCGGGCATTTAAACGTTGGACAGGCACAACACCGGGTGAGTTCCGTCGTACTTTGAAACTAACCAATGAAATGTAAGGTATTGAGCCAAAATACATGTTTTTTCCAACAAAATGATCCCAAAGGTCATTTCTGTAAACAATCAATTATATGTTTATCAGAACACCATTCTTGAAAAAATATATGACTTGTTAGTGTTGGACATAGTTCATTGGCTATGTCAACAAATGACTTAATCAGGCGGCAAATTATAAGGTTTAGAGACACAATTTTTATCGGCTCTTCTTCAATATCTTGACCCCAATCTTTGTCAGGCTTACTCTGGAATGTATACAGTGTAAGGCAATCGATCTTAACTAAATTATTTTCTATTTTACTAAGTAAGTCGGTGGTAAAAAACCTAATTATGTAAAGAAAAGTCAATTTCAAAAATTCTATCGTAGTAAGCGCTACTCTGCGAGAAGCCGCTCCGCGTCTACAGCGCTTTAGTGCTGATTACGAACTTTCATCTATTTATACCGACGTACTTAAAAATTAATAAGAATTCATGTTAGCCTTCAGTTGGCTGGACAATAGCCTCATAAATTTCCACTGAAAGGTAAATTGTATGGCAATTAATGTCACATTTCTCACTGATGGTGAAGCCGGACAAGCACATAAGGTAGCAAACCAATTAGCTGAATTCATTAGTGCAGCTAAATCCAGCTTGCATATTGCAATCTATGATTTTCGGTTGAAAGAGCCAGAAACTCATGATCCGGTGATCAACGCTTTGATTGAGCGTGCAAACGCCGGAGTGTCGGTACAAATTGTCTATTACCAAGGAAGACCGGTAAAGGGGACTGACAAGGATCAAGAGCCAACTGTTGTCGAAATGGATATGGATCAATTCGTAGAAGTGGGTGGTGATCCTGCACCTGCGGCAATTGGAGATTTTCTCGCCAATCCTCCGAAGAATATCCAGGTTAAGGGGATTTTGGGTTCAAAGCTGATGCACAACAAGTATATTGTGCGAGACATTCATACGGGCAATGGCGCTGTCTGGACAGGATCAACTAATTTCACAGATGATGCTTGGAGCTTTCAGGAAAATAACATCTTGCTTGTTGAATCTCCCGAACTATGTTTGTTCTATGAAACCGATTTTCAGGAACTGTGGGTTAAAGGAAATATTCGCTCAACAGGGGTTGGGGATACTGGCACGGTGAATGTCGGGCAGATTGCTGTGGATTATGGGTTCTCGCCAGGCGAAGGGGAAACCATTGATCATCTGATTGCTAGTTTGATCAGTTCGGCGCGGCAACGGATCAAAATATCTTCTATGGTGCTGACTTCTCATGCTATCCTGGGAGCGTTAGATGATGCTATTCGCAGCGAGCAAGTCAAGGATTTTAATGGGATCTATGACGCCACCCAAATGAATCATACTGTGAAACTTTGGCAGAAGTCACCAAACAATGAAGGTATCGTCTCAACTTTTCAGGAAGTGGCAAGTCATTTAGTCGGGAAACACTCCAAGCCCTACTCCCCCACAAGCAAACATGATTTCATGCACAACAAAGTGGTGGTGTGCGATGATGCAGTTGTGACAGGCAGTTTTAACTTTTCTCATAATGCTACTTTAAATTCTGAGAACATGCTGATTCTGCATAGTCAAAACCTGGCAGATCAGTATGCTGCCTATATTGATCAACTGACTGAAAACTATGGAAAGTCAGTTAGAAAATAGTTCCATCTGAATGTCACGAATATCACCTCTTGCCCAAATCCAAAAAAAGAAGTATTCAGCAGTCAAACTATATCTCTCATCGTAGCCGCGAGGCTCGCCCGATAGAATCTTCTATCCAGTTGTTTTCTTAGTTGGGTTGCTGACATATTAGGGATTCTCTTTTTACTTTTGACGAACCCGTTCGCGTAGCTTATCGCATTAGAAGGGACTGACGCCTCGCCTGATAGTACGGCAAGAGATTTAAACTTAAAGATTTCTTGCTAACTATTCTTATAAGAAATAGCGCTACCTCTAACTAAGGCAACGCTACTTCTTTACTGAATCTAAGTGAATAATTCTTTCTTACAAATTCTCTAAGAGTCAGTCGGTAATTACAATATAAGTTACTATACTGCACTACTACGATTTATAAGATTCCACAAGAAAATAGCGACTATCGCACCTAAGACAGCAACCAAGATACCGGGAATACTAAAGGTAGGAGATGCTAATGCCAAAGTACCTGTTGCGAAAAATACACCCAAACTACCACCAATAAATGCTCCAACAACTCCTAATATAATTGTAGCGATAATGCCACCACCTTGATGACCAGGATAAATAGCTTTTGCGATCGCACCTGCAATTAAACCTAAAACTACCCAAGCAACAATATTCATTGTTTCGCTTCCTTAATCGCTCTATAACCTTATGATCTAATAATAGTAACGCGCTCTTAATTTTCTCTCTATCAAGGGAAATAACTCTAAAAAACTCAAGGTAGATTTGAAAGCCACGGAAAGAACATCTTCTATCTCTCCTTTAGTCGATGGGTATTTCTTAAAGAATAGCTAAGTTGGAACTATTAAAACTACCAAGCAATATTGCCACTTAGTTAAATACTGAGTGGTTTTTTTAACACGCATAATTAATTAGTAATATTTTGCATTAATATTAACAAGGCGATTCGCGTTTATGTAAGTACTGCCTTCTATTTTATGCCTGAAAGGTAATGCTCAGCCCATGCTAACTTGTATTGACTAGGAGCGCGATTACTTCTAGTCAATCCATATGACTCGAGCGATTACTACCTTCTGTAAACATCAGTATCTCAACAATTGAACGGGTAAGGCAGTGAATTGGGAGGAGAATTCTGATGTAGGGAGCGATCGCTATTCCTACTTTCAATGTTGTTAATGGTGTAAATTGAACCGCTTCTGTGAAGAGATTAAGTGCTTTTAAATCAGTTTCGTAATATAGTTTTTCAAGATTGTAGTTAATTCATCCTTACCTAAGTTATCTTCGGCAACCCTCATTGTTAATTCATAAGCCTCATCATTCGACATAGCTAATTCATAATCATTCTTGAACAAGAATATTCTAGTTACAGCATTCGTCAGTTCGTTTTTTACCATTAGTAAAAGTATGATTGCGGATAGTCTAAAACAAATATGCATCTGCTTGCTCCAGTATTGTGGGATATAGAAACTCTCGTCCCCAAGTAGCTTGAAGTTGGAAGAGGGCAGAGTCTAGCAAGCCTTCATTACGTATGCCCAGTGAACCACCATCTTGATCAATCAGGTAAGCGCTCAATAATCCAGGGTAAATCGCTCAGTGACAGATCTCAAATAACGTAAAATCCTTCTCGAACTGGTAGTCTGCCCCAATTTATTGAGCCGATACTTTATCAAGAAAGGCAGCTATGCTGGAGGCAGGAGGCATTGATGAATGCAACAGTCCTTTGCCTACAACTGAAAGGAGTAAGGGTATAAAACCCCCTCCTTTTCTTCGATTTGGAGGCTGACAATTGGGAGGGGTTTCAATCCCCTGACATTTGGTTTCCTTCAGCCGGATGCCCGTGACTCATAGCTGCCTTCTTGAAGACTTCCTGTTCTTCAAGAAACTAAACTAACCAAGATTTTGGGAAACAGACTCCCATTTTTTCATTGATGACAAGTCGGTAAGGGCATTATGTATGTGACTTAAACAAGAAGCACTATAATGATAGGGAGCTAGCGCTATCATTGACTCTCTGAGGGTTTTGGAGCGCTAGATACTGGTTTTGAGCGCTGCTGCTGGTACTCGCTAACAACTTTTTGTACGAAGCTAGATGCGAAGCCACTGTCGCAGCCTGTATACTCACCAGTCATCCACCAACAAGCAACGCTACGCACAGCAGCAGTTTCATTATTGTTAGTCGCATGTAACTCTTTGTCTAACTCACGGCGCATGATACACGAGACAACTTTGCGTGCAGTGGCGGTGTTTTCAAACTGTGTTGGTGTTAATTCCTGTTTGAGACAGTATTTCGACCAGCCTTTAAGAGTTTCTGGCTTGACTTTCCATTCGCTATAATATCCATTGTTTGGTGAGCCTGATTGCGGTGCAGCTCTTCGCAGTGCTTCTACCAGCGCTGTAACTTGGGCATTAGATACCTGCTGTTGGGCTTGAGCTGCTAGCAGTGAAGATAATCCGAAGCTGATAATGACTCCGAAGCTTAAAAATCGCATGGCGTTACTCCTCATGACCGTTCTTTTTGAAATCACAAGTTACCATACCTGCAATCTTTGAGCAACCTATACATTCGATAAATTACGATAAATATCTCCATAAATGATGTAGGGATGAATAGCAGTTCGCCTCTACCAAGGGTTTTGACGATGCACAATTATACGCTTTTCAGTCGTATCTCATAGACTCTCCCCCTCACTCCGCCCTTACGGTATCTCTCTGCCAAACTTGGGACAGTGACACCTGGAGAGAAAATTATGTATGTGACTCAAACGATAAACTCTATAATCTTCACTTTTATGCCTGATTAACAATCCAAAACCCGTACAGTATTTGTACATTGATGGGGAAAGCGATACGGCTTATGCCGTGATCAAGGACATCTCACCAGCTATGACGCTCACTAATGCCTCTAAGTCCAATAAAGAATCTCTGATGAAGGAAAGCGCTTGGCAATCTCACTAGTAAAAAACTGTTTAGCAATCTTCATTGTGTTGGTGTCATAAACATACTTGATGCCGCCAAACTTATTACGCTTAACACTGCGTTTGGCTTCGTCCATGTCTAACTTTGAGTGGGGATACCAAGTCTGTAGTACTTCTTTTGAGCCTGGTGTAAAACGGTGTGAGATCAGTTCAAAAGTGAGGTTACAATCAAAATCCAACGCTTCGCCAATAGTGTCAAAAAGTTCATTATAGTGCGTTTGCCAATCATCCATGAGCATAATTGGCGCAATGACCAAACCTATCGGATAACCGCCACCACCGTCTAAACGTGGAAGCGCCAATCGCCGCAAAGCCTTCAACCGTGATGCAACCGATGCCGTGCCACCTTCAAAGCGACCAGAAACAGGCGCGGCATTCACACTCATCCTCATGCGTGTGTGACCATTGTGAGGTAAGTCCAGCAACTTGTCTACAGCATCAAACTTGGATACAACACGTAAATGTGCGTCAGGACGAGTGCCAAAATAGCGGATACACTCAGCTAAGCTACCCGTCAGATGCTCAATACCTAAAGGGTCAGTGTAGCAGCTAACCTCGAAAGTTGTTATCTTGCCAGGTTGCTCGTAAGCAGCTAAGTTATTTAATATCTGGGGTAAATTGGCAAACACGCGAATGACTGGTGGCCCTGACAAGCTTCCTGCTAAATAGCAGTATTGACAGTGCGCCGGACAACCTTCTGCAATGTGAAATTGCCAATCAGCCGAAGGAGGAATCGGGCTGAGTTTAAACGAACTCGGTGGTGCAGTGGTGATCGCCAAAGTACGTTTAGCAGTGTTGTACGTGTCACGTTCCGACTCCCCACGCAACCCCGTGAGACGGTTCCGTGATAACTCTTCAATAGGTAAATTTAGCGACTGGAGACGAGAGAGAATTTCTTCACCCCACGGTTCATCTAAAGCCGCAGGTGTAAACATAACTCGTTCTGGCATCCACAACCTTGGCGGTTGTATTTGTGGATCTGAGACTTGAGTATGGGCTACTGTATTCAGCAATATTGTTCTCCGTAATAAGTAAGAAGGAAGAAGATTATTTTTATATAAAAATCTGATGCGTTACGTTCAACTACTTCCTTTTAAATTAGTGTGCTAAAAAGTGACGGGGACGATTCACATATCAACTAAGCCGCACCCTTATCAACCTCAATGAATATTTTTTCTCAAGTTAATTCTATCTTAATATCCGGCACAAAAATCTAACATCTATTATTAGATCGGCTTTTACTTAATCGAAAGTAGTAGTTTCCATTCTTAGATCCCCGACTGCGTAAAAGTTGTCCTTGGATCTGTCTGTCTAGGACTGCTATATAACAAACCGATAATTTTCTAATTTTTATAGGTTGGTTTAATCCTGAGTCAGCCAACATTAATATTTCCAAAGCCTTTGTTGTGACGTATCATTAGAGAAGAATGTGAAATACCTTTTTCTTCCCCACACAAACGCTACTTCCCTGAATCTGGGTAAATCCTCACCGTTGTCAACTTTTTTCCACTTTTTCTTCAGTGAAACCACACGTCTTACAATATCGCCCGATCGGGTGACCCAGTTGGATGAAGTCTTATTAAGATTGTTCATCGTAATCTATATATTAACCAACGAAAAGCAACAAAGTTTACATTCGGACAAGGCTATGAGTAAGAAAGAAAAAGCAGATATTAAATTAGCATATCAAACAGCCGCAGAAATCGCCCACATCATCGCTGTCGGTTTAAGTAGAATAGAAAAAAACCAGACAAGAAAACTCATCCAGCAACAACAGCAGCCCGGATAAGAAAGCTAACCGTTGACGGTTGACCGTAAACTGATATTATGATTCATCTAAAAATTATGTTAAAAATAACCGTTAACCGTCAACGAATTGTGCGTGTCTGGAATCTAAATTAAGGTAGGCGTAGGATGGGCAGTACTTAAGCGGGAACTTGAGGGATGTTCGAGTTTCTAAGGGTAACTGCCCACCAAATCGCAACTAGGCAAAGAATTCTCTTAGAACTTAATTCAGTATTATCACTCTTACTTTATGTAAGTTACGTAAAAAATCGGACTATTATAAAGAGTGGATGAATTCTTGATTTTTTACCGGAGATTCTAATTTAAGCCTGGCTATGCTGTAGAGTAGAACATCTTAAATTCTCAGTATGCCATCTCATTGCAAGTCTAAATATATAACTATTAATCAACCCTTAGTCATCGACCAATTAGAAATCGCTTTCGATTGGTTTAACCTAATGACAAATAATAAAGTTAATTGCTAATTGCCATAGATTGACAGCCTGTACGAGTGTCTCACACATGACAGAGCATTGTTCTAGTACAGGGAGTCATTCGTCACCCGACAAGCGACAGGAGGCTTGAAGACATACCTAGACTCGGTATCAATGCGTCGAATGTTGCTTCGCCTCAGTTGTGGAATTGGTGAGGCAACCGTAAGAGGAGTAATTGAAGAAGGAAAGGAATGCGGCTTTAGTTTAACGGATATGGCATCAAGCCGGACGTTTATTAACGGTGATCCGTTCAGTGAACTCTTAAGAACTTATTTATTTAGCACAGTAATTGTTTTTGATGTAGAGACAACAGGATTTTTGGTCAGCAAGGATGAGATTGTAGAAATTGCCGCAATCCGTCTGCTTGAAGGGGAACCGCAAGCTGAGTTTCATGCTTATATTGCTGTTACCGTATTAAGCAAGTAGGGGGGTATTGATAAGAATACCTTATAAAGAGGTAGTAACTGAGTTTCTAACAATTAACCGTCTGTGAAGATAAATATCTTCAACAACTTGATGTATTTTGTCAACAGCTTGACTCAAGAAGACCAACATGTGTCTGAGATTAAATAATCAACGATAAATTAATCTTTCACCCTTTCTCTTCCGGCTGATTTTTAGCCATAAAAAGTTAACCCATACATTCACTAGAACAAAAGAGATACTAACAAATAATAATCTTATAACTGGTTTTTTACTTGTGGTTCTGATTCGGCAGATATTTTTGAGTCTGTAGCTGAGAAAAGTTTGTGATCTACTGACTTTTGACAGCGAACGCCCACCCCGACCTTACTTCTTGGTTTTGGTTTCTTATACGCTATCTCCTTATTGGTTACACCAGACAGAGTACGTAGCTCTTATACCATCAATTATTATTTTAATAATTCTTCTGCTATCCAAGTTGTTTCTTCTAAATAAACATCTTCATCAGAAATCTTCGTGCCGTCAATCGGTGCGTAGCACTCGGATGAGCTCTTCGGTCACGAGGTCGGGGCGGGACAGAAACGGGTGGTGGCCGGTGGCAAGGTTGATCGAGCGGGTGGCCCGGCCGGCGTGGAAGCGCTGTAGGGCGAGGGAGGTGCTGCGGTCCTCAGTGCAGACGAGGTATGTCGAGGGCTTGCCCCGCCACGCCGCTCGGGTCGTTGGCGTCCCGAAGGCACTTACCGATTGCGCGGTGAGACGGTCCCACGCCTCGGCGCGGGTCTCCTCGTCTGTCAGGTCCTGCCAGAAGCGGTCGCCGAACGACGAGGCGGTGTAGCCGACGATGCGGACTGTGCCGTCGTCGCCCGGCGCAACCCCGACCGGGTCCTGTTCGCCGCTCATAATGTCGGCCTGCGACTGCCCCACGTCCGGCAGGTACGAGGTGATGTACACCAGGTGGCGAGTGGCAGGGTGGTCGGCACCCTCCGCGATGACCGTGCCGCCGTAGGAGTGCCCGACGACGACGGCCTCGTCCACGTCATCGAGTGCGGTGCGCAGCGCCCGAGCGTCTTCGAGCAGATCGGCGGTACCGGGCATGGCACCCTCGCCGCAGGACGGCAGCTCGACCGCCCGGCTCACTGTGCCGATTCGCTCATGGATTCGCTCGGCGACCCGCTGCCACCACCATGCGCCATCCCGGACGAGTGCGCCGTGTACGAACAAGATCTCCACCATCTCTGTCTTCTCTCCTTGCTCCCGCGCGGATCTCCCAGGCGGTGTTGTCAGTTTCCATTCAATTAATTTCCCCAGCGATTGGGGAGGTACTTTGATCTAAACCCAGATTTGGCTTACTGTCCAGACCTAGTTTGCGAGGGATAGCCTGTTTAGCCCAGAAACCTGTTGCGAACGGGGAAACAACTATCTTGATAGGGCGTTACTCGTGCCAACTGTACTTTCTGGGAAGTTAGCATTTTTTCAATAAATCGTCCAAATATCGCTGTCTTTCTTAAGACTATATCGAGATTATTAATCATTTTCTCGGATATCTGTCTCAATTTCGTCTGGAAAATGCTTCGGCGTATACCCAAACATTTGCAATATCAGTAGCAGAAAGCGATGGATAGCTTGTCAGTAAGTTAGCCTCGCTGTATCTAATGCGACGAGCTTCTACAAGTCCCCAAACAGTGATGCGAGTTCCAGCGATACAGGCACTGCCACCACAAACACCAGGTGTTTTTTCAATGCCGCGCCCTAAAGTAATTTTGCCTTGGGATAAGAGTTGAACGACTTGAGCTTTTTCTTCGTCAGAGAGCGCCAACAGTTGAGGTGTAATTCTTGAGAGCGTCATGTCAAGCCAAGAATTGAACTACTAACTATTATATTCTTGTCTATGCAAAAAGTTCCTCAACCACCTAATCGCCTCACTTGTTGTCTGCTCACTAGCAATTTGGAGACATTGCCCCATCATTTCTGAAAAGTTAGGGAAATAACTACTTTCTGCAAGTACGTAACTAGACAGATGCAATCTATAAACCAATAACTGATTATTCTTTAGCAGCCAAACCTCTGGGACTTGATAGGGTAAATAATCATTGATGTCAGTATAACTAGTAACATCTATCTCAATTGCTAAATCAGGTGGAGAATCGTTCTGCCAGTCAATGCGGTCTTTACCTGCTACAGCTGCCCAGTTCTCAATGTAGAAGCAATAGTCTAGCTCAATACCCCTAACTTCGGGTAAACTCATGGTAATTGGAGTGAATTCTTCACACTGCCGATTTAAATGGTCAAGCAAAGTTGTTGCTACTCTGGCAGCCAATCCTGTTTTGCGCCCATGCTCTGGTAGCGGAGACATCAATAGTATTTCACCAGGTCGATATTTTACTCGCGGGATTGAGCGATCGTCTAACTGTTGTACCAACCTTTGGTAGTCTTGCCAATTCCCCAGCATCCGCACCACTGTGCCTGGGGGAAGTTCTATTTTTTCTGGCGTAATTATGGTATTCATTTTGAGTCGTTTCTTGCTATCTACTTCCTACCACCATGATCGCCCGTCTCACCTTCCCCCGTTATTTCACAACTAGATCTTTCACTATTCTAGTTTTTGAACAGCCTGCAGTACTACTTCAATATCTAATTCAAGTACACGGGCAATTTGTTCAAAACTCAGTCCCTCCTTCAGTAGTCGTGGGATTGCTTCCAATTTTGTAGCTAGCTTGGTTTCTTGCTGAACTTCTTGATAAAATCGAGTTTGTCGCCACTCTGTTAATCCAAACATCGCTTCTAACTCCTGCCGAGTATAGGACGAAAATTTATAAATGAGCATCCTTTCTACTAATTCTAAAAGGTTGTGACGGTTTACGGCATCTGCCTGTTGCACCTGATCTATTAAACTTCTTGCTTCTTGTACTGCTTCATCTTCAAATGCAACTACCAGCTTAATAATTCCCAAACCAATTGAGCATGATGTGTCAGCTAATTCATCTAAATAAACTACCAGAATTTGTCCGGTTGCGAGTACAGTTTAATACGTTCCAAAATATATGGGATAAAATTATTTTTCATCCTGTTTTTGAACAGCCTGCCGTACTACTTCAAGATCTAACTCAAGTACACGGGTAATTTGTTCTACACTTAGTCCCTCCTCCAGTAGTCGTGGGATTGCTTCCAATTTTGTTTCTTGCTGAACTTCTTGATAAAATCGAGTTTGTCGCCACTCTGTTAATCCAAACATCGCTTCTAACTCCTGCCGAGTATAGGACGAAAATTTATAAATGAGCATCCTTTCTACTAATTCTAAAAGGTTGTGACGGTTTACGGCATCTGCCTGTTGCACCTGATCTATTAAACTTCTTGCTTCTTGTACTGCTTCATCTTCAGATGCAACTACCAACTTAATAATTCCCAAACCAATCGAGGATGATGTGTCAGCTAATTGATCTAAATAAACTACATGAATTTGCCCGGTTGCAAGTGCAGTTCGATAGGCGATGGGTATACCCGAATCAATACTGCGTTTTGCCCACAACACTACAGCTTGCCATCCGTGACAGGTTAAGCTAATTGCATACTTGTCAATATACCTAATGAATGAAA
>JAQYWO010000165.1 GCA_029379215.1 Rhizonema sp. PD37 | reverse complement strand
AGTGATGCACGAGCGCAACGCTCACAACTTCCCTCTGGACTTGGCTGCTGGTGAAACCTCACCTGTTGCACTCAGCGCTCCTGCAATCAACGGTTAATCATCATCAGACGCGATAATAATCGCCTCTATTAATAGCAAAAGCGTCTTCCACTAATGGAGGGCGCTTTTTGCTTATAGTCAGGTTTGATGAAGCTCATTCTACTTACAAGCATTTTCAGATGTACATACCACAGTTTTGGGGTAGGGCAAGTTTAATCTAGTGTTCCACCACATTGATTGTGATGGGTTTGTAGTGAGCGATTTATCGCTCAACTGACGATGTCAAAGAAAGTCTAAATATCTATAAGCTTGACAAGCAGCATTAAAAACATTGTCTCGCTTTTTTTTATTTGTTCTTGAAATTTTCTTAGCTGTATACATATACTTCGGGGCTAACAGGTATACCGCTTTATTTAGGTGTGCTTCTAATTTTTGGGAATATAACCGTTGTGCTACACTCCCCTACAACAGCACGAATAGAGCGTCAACTCATGAGAAAATTCATCATTCGGCTATTTATCATCATTTTGGTATTAAGCGGGTCAATTGGCTATGTGTTTGTGAATCGCGCAACATCTGCCGAGAGCTGCACGATCACAAGCCAGACTGCACAAGTCGGCAATGGTACATTGTCCTACAACCAGGTGGGGAACGGGCGCTCGATTCTACTGTTGCATGGTTTATTTGCAAGCAAGGAGCAGTGGAACACCATTATGTGTCGGCTATCAGAGGTGGGCTATCGGGCAATCGCCCCAGATTTACCTGGCTATGGCAACAGTAACGGTTTTACTTTGAGGGACTATGCTCTGGAGAACCAAGCAAGACTCCTACGTGCGTTGATGGAGAAATTGGGGATTAAGTCTTTTGATCTAGCGGGTAGCTCGATGGGAGGAGCGATCGCTCACTTGTATGCTCAACGTTACCCAAACCAGGTGCGTAGCCTCGCCTTTATCGGTTCACCATTGGGCATTGTTGATTGGGCAAATAGTGTCAAACAAGCAATATTTCAAGGCATTAACCCCTTTATTCCAATTACCACTGAACAGTTTGCTCTGGAACTCAGCCTGCTTTTCTTCACTCCTCCCACGATTCCTGATTCTGTCATAGCAGAGAAAGTCAACGATTACATTACTCGTAACCGACACTACCAGCAGGTTTGGGACATTATAAATCTTTATGATGACATTCTCTGTCAGGGTGTACAAACTCAGTTGCCTACATTCATTATTTGGGGCAAGGAGGACAAGATTTACAACATTAGTGGGGCTAATCGACTGCCTGAGTGTATTACTGGTGCAATAGTACTCCAGTTACCCAAAGCAGGACATCTACTGCTGATGGAAAATGCATTGGAAGTAGCTTCAAAATATGTGGAGTTTTTGCAAACCTTACGCACCCCTTAACAATTTCAACAAAATATTAATTTACAAATCTCTTTGTTTGGTGGTGGTTTTGTCAACACCGAAACAAGTCAGAAAACCAGAAACAGGAGCGATACGGTGATACCGGGCCGCAGGCATCGCAAAATAACTTCATATCGCCCTTAATTATACAAGGGCGAAAGCGGAAATAGGTGATAGACGAGTCGTCTGCTTACTCCCGAACCGCTAGAAGAATACCGTTAAAAAAACCGCTCCTGAGCCAAGGAAGCCAAGAAAGAAGATTAAGGAGATAAATAATCTTACACTCAGCAAGGGGAGTAAACTCGGAGCGAAACCATTTCAAATAAGAAATCTGAATGCTTATCAATAATTTAAGCATTCAGCTATGTTTGACAGATTACCAAGAAGCTGATGAGGCTTGATAGCGACTAAGAGCTAATAAAGGAAAGTACTGTTGGTAGAGGTGATATTTTAGATAAAAATGACAGGGAAAGCCAGTACCTGTGAATTCTGCCTCATTCCAAGTCCCATCCGAGTGCTGAATTTCTAGGAGATAGTTCACTCCCCGGAGAATGGCTAATTCAGCTGAAGTGCCAGTTGCCTTGCCTGCGTCTATTAAGCCCAAGATTGCCCAAGCTGTTTGCGATGCAGTACTGGGTCCAAGTCCTTTAAGATCTGGGTTATTATAGCTCTTACAAGTTTCACCCCAACCACCATCTGGGTTTTGACAACTGACTAACCAAGCCGCACCCCGTTCTATACTGAGTCGCGTCTTCTCTGGGGCAATTGCAGATAAGGCAGAAAGAACTCCACTCGTTCCGTAAATGTAGTTCACTCCCCAACGACCAAACCAGCAACCTTCAGTTTCTTGCTCGCTTAACAGATACGCAAGCGATCGCTGAAGCTTCTTAGGAGCGATTGACAGCTGACAACTCCCCAGCATTTCTAACACCCTAGCTGTAACATCAGCTGTATTGGGGTCAATCATGGCTTTGAGATCGGCATAGGGTATTGAGTTCAGCCAGTCTTGGTCGTTGTCTATGTCAAATGCTGCCCAACCGCCTGGTTTACACTGCATAGATGCAATCCATTTTACAGCCCGAGTGATCGCTGCAAGCTTAAGTTTTTCATTCGGGAGTTTCACAACATCTAAAGCCATAACGACGACAGCCGTGTCGTCTACATCTGGATAAAATCTATTTTCAAACTCAAATGCCCAAGCGCCTGGTTTTCCTTGGCGATTTTTCACACTCCAATCGCCGTAATCCAAAATTTGCTTGCTTAACAACCATTCTCCTGCTCGTACCATTGTCGGATGATCTGGAGCTAAGCCCGACTCTACGAGCGATCGCATCACCCAAGCCGTATCCCACACCGGAGAAACACAAGGCTGTATTCTATATGTATCCTTCGTTTCAATGGCAAAATTATCAATTGCCTGAAGTCCTCTGTGCACAATGGGATCTGCGGCATCATAATCCAGACAGCGTAAAGCTAACAGCGAATTTAGCATCGCCGGAATAATCCCACCCCAGTCGCCTGTTGCTTCCTGCCGTTCCAAAATCCATTTTTCTGCAGCTTTAATCCCTTCGGAACGGAAAGGAACTAAGTTCAGTGTTTCTGCTAACTTAAAGGCTTTGTCCAGCAGAATAAACAAATCACTCCAATCATTGTGGCGTGGCAATTCATAAGAAACATTAGAACCTTCTGCATACAGCTCGTTCAAAGTTATATTTTGGCTAAGCTGATAAACAGGTTTCTTGTCAAATACAATCAGCAGTGGTACAGTGCTTGACCTTGCCCAGCTAGACAGTTCGTAGATGTTCACAAAAAAAGCCGAAGGCAATAACATCACCCAAGCTGGAAGAGAAGGAAGACCACGCCAGTCGTAACAGCCAATCAAAGCTAAATGAAATTTAGTAAAAATACGAGTTTTACTGATCCCGCCTCGTGATATAATAAAATCCTTTGCCTTTATCATTGCCGGATCAGATTCTGGCACACCCAGCAGTTTCAGTGCCATGTATGCCTCTACCGAAGTGCTAATTTCTCCACCATCACCGTAGAAAAGCTCCCAGCCTCCGTGTTCCCGTTGTTGAGAACGCAGGTAAAATTCTACTTTATGCAGGGGTCTTTCTCGGTCTGTTCCCCAAATTTTATGCAGGAGGACAACTTCCGCAGTGATGGTAACATTGGATTCTAACTCCGACCACCAGTATCCTGCTGGATTTTGGATAGAAAAAAAATGGTTTTGGCTGGCTGCGATCGCTGCTGCGACTTTTGACGTTACTGATTTGTCTTGAGTTTGCATGAAATTACGACTCAACCTCAACAATAGTTTGGATGTGGCAAGGAGTTAGAAAAGTATTTTCTCATACTTGATCAAAATTCAAGTCGTTAATTAGCAGTGTTTTGTTTCCAACACCGTGAGGTTGCGTGCAAGTTTGAATTGGCATGTGAACAGTTGGGTAGGGCGATTCTTCTTCTGATACGCGATCGCGAGCATTGAATTGAGCGAGTAGCACAGAAACATTTTGGCGGGGAATACTCCAAAATCGATTCTAGCAGTTGCATCTTTTTATCAATCAAAATCAATTCTTAGTAGAATCAAATATTACTCAGAAAATAAGTGATCGATATCTCTTGAGTGATGGAGAATCCTAACGACTTCAATCTCCCCATAATCAAGCTTAGTATAAAATACAATATAAGGCTTTACAGGAAAACTCCTGAGTTTATCGCGTAAATCTTCTCTCATTTTTCCAATATCTGGAAACTGAGCTATAACTGGCAACCGATTTAAGATTCTAGCAATTTGCAAATCCGCAGCAATTTGATTATTTTGGGCAAGATAAACCCAGATATCCTCCAAGTCTTGTTCTGCAATTTGAGAAATTTTGTAACGATTCATGGAGCTTCTTCAAGGTTAAGTTTGCGTCGTCCTCGTTCTTTAATGGTTTGCAGCAAACTTGGTAAAGACTCGTCATCATATTCTCTACACAGTCCATTCTGTAACTGTTCTACACCTAGAGCGATATCGCGCTGTAGTGCTTCTAACTTGAGTTTGCGTACTTCTGCTTCCGAATTTTCTAAGCGTCGCATCATCTCCTGAAAGCTGCTCGCATCTTGAATGACAATTTCTGCTTTGCCATTAACTGTAAGTATTAGTGGGGATTTTGTCGCTTTAATTTGTTCGATAAACTGTTTGACATTGCGTTTGAAGTCTGTAAGGGGGTGAATATTTTCGAGGTTAATCATATAACGAAGTATTTAATTCAATATGGAATTAAGTTCTTATTAAGTATTTTACTCGATTATACTCCAAGTATGATCGCGGAACTGACCCCTTTTAGCACTGTTTTCGTGAGAAATCATCGGAAAGGACATTGAACGCCGCAGTGTACTAGCACGTAAGTCTTGGAATTGACATTCGCTCTTTCCAGGTGCAAGATATGAGCCTCCACTAGTGGCGTAGGCGCTCTTAGCGACTTGTAGTCAGCAGTCTATGTGCGGGGCGCACATTCAGAATGAAACAAAGCTAGAGTGTAAGCAAGTATTTATGCTTGACAAAATACAGCTTTGTTAGGAGACATCGCTAGTGAAAAATGAAAGAAGCACCCCCGCGCCGGAGATACCAAAACCCTTGCTGTGTCATGGTTATAAAATGTGTATCTTAGGAGTCAAGCTATTCGCCTTGGCTAGATAATAATGTATAATAATTAACTTTAAAACTATGAGTGAAATTGATTTAGGTTTAACGCTTTTATCGTTAACAATTTGGATAGGATTACTCAGTTTGCGAGGGCAATTTTGGCGGGTAGATCAGCAATTAGAAGTGGGAGAAACAAAATTAACAGATTTTCCTGCTGTTTGTGCTGTGATTCCAGCACGCAATGAAGCTGAATTGTTGCCCATCACCCTGCGATCGCTCCTCGTTCAAGACTATCCAGGCTGCTTCAACATATTTTTAGTAGACGATGGTAGTACGGATGGCACCAGTAAAGTTGCGCAAGAAACAGCACAAGAGTTAGCGAAAGAGGAACAGCTGCATATCTTAGCAGCAGAAACGCTACCGCCAGGTTGGACGGGTAAACTTTGGGCAGTTGAACAAGGGATTCGCGCAGTAGAAAAACTGAATAACACGTCAAAAGAAGCACCAAAGTATATTTTACTGACAGATGCAGATATTGAACATGATGTGAGCAATCTCCGCCGACTAGTAACTAAAGCGTTGCAAGAGGATTTAGACCTTGTTTCAGTTATGGTTAAACTTAGGTGTGAAAGTTTTTGGGAACAACTGTTGATCCCCGCTTTCGTCTTTTTCTTCCAGAAACTTTACCCTTTTCGTTGGGTTAACGATCCCAGTAAAGTCACTGCAGCTGCTGCCGGAGGTTGTATTCTAATTCGCCCTGATGCTTTAGCTCGAATTGGTGGTATTCAAGTCGTTCGCCAAGCTTTAATTGATGACTGTGCCTTGGGTATGGCGGTTAAGAGAGGGGGCTCTTCTCCTCACGGGCGCATCTGGCTGGGATTGAGCGCTTTGACTCGTAGCTTGCGACCCTATCCAACTCTTGATACTATTTGGGATATGGTAGCCCGGACTGCTTTTACACAGTTGAACTATTCTCCATTGCTTTTGCTGGGAACTTTATTGGGGATGACGCTGATTTATCTCATTCCTCCTTTGGCTTTGATTTTTGGTAGCTTGACGTTCAATTGGTTGCTGGCAGCGATAGGTTTTATGGGATGGCTGCTAATGTCACTTGCTTACTTACCCACTATCCGCTTTTACAAATGTCCTATTTGGTTAGCTTGCTGCTTGCCGATGATCGCCCTTCTCTACAATCTCATGACGATAGACTCAGCTTGGCGTCACTGGCAAGGGCAAGGCGGTGCTTGGAAAGGACGAGTTTACTCTAAACCTTGACGCCCAGTAACGTAAATAATCGCGGCAAGAATTGACATGGAAAATCCGAATACGCACACTCCGTGCCACTGCCAAACGCTCCAACTATAAGCACCAAGAGAAGATCCAACGGCTGCACCAATAAAACAAGTGACAACGTAAACGGTGTTGGCGCGGCTGCGGGCATCTGGTAATAAACTAAAAATGAGTGCTTGATTGGATATGTGGCTTGATTGTACACCAATGTCTAACAAAGTGACTCCGACAATTAAACCCAAGAGTTGATGCCCAAATAAACCAAGGACAAACCACGATGAGATGGTTATGGCGATCGCCAGCCCTAATGTGAATCTGGTATCCTTTCGATCTGCGAGTCTACCAACCAATGGCGCGATGCTGGCTCCCACAACACCCACTAAACCAAACAACCCAGCAGCTTGAGCTCCATAGTGATAGGGTGGTGTTTCTAGAAGAAATATCAGCGTTGTCCAAAATGCGTTGAATGTGCCGAACACCAATGCTTGCATCATTGCCGCTTGACGTAACCGGGGTTGCTGCCAGATTAATGAACAGAGCGATCGCAAAAGTTGCCAGTAAGACATGGTAGACACTGGCAGTCTTTTCGGTAGAAATTTGCTCAGAATTAGTGCGGTGCCAATCATGAGAATGCTGGCAATCCAGTACATTGCTCGCCAACCAAAAGACGCACCCACGAAACCACTAACTGTACGTGCCAAGAGGATACCAAAAAAGATCCCGCTTACCACTGTGCCGATGATCCTTCCCCGCTCGTGGGGAGCTGCTAAGTGTGCTGCCAACGGCGGAATCAAGTAAGGTACTAGCGTTGTAAAACCAGTTAACAGGCTGGCAGCATATAGCCAGTGTATGTTTGGTGCCATTGCAGCTGCAACTAAAGCACAAGTTGTCGCTCCCAGCATGATCACCATCAGCCGCCGACATTCCACAATATCTCCCAAGGGAAGCAACAGGCAAACTCCCAGTGCAATCCCAATTTGTGAGAACGTCGGAACTAGCCCCACTTCTTGAACAGAAACTGAAAAACTGCGACCAATCTGTGCTAGGAGTGGTTGATTGTAGTAACCATTGGCAATAGTGACACCACTAGCAACTGTCATAATCAAAACGGTTCTTAGCCCGATATTATTGAAGCGATCAGATTTCGGAGAGTGGAGATGCATTGTTTTTGATAATCATCTTGAAGTTGGTGAGTTCGCTCTCATTTTTAGAGATCAAGTAATCACTTAATTAGTATTCAGCTATTTTCCTCTCACCACAACAAGCGCATTATGTCAATACTTGAAAATCTTAAAACAAGAGTATTAACGATCTAAGATATTGAATAGTGGGTAATTCTTAATATTACCAGGTTTATACCGGGTTTATTGGCGATTGCTTACCAAACGCTCGAATTTGACGCTCTCACAAGTAGCTGTCAATCAGACAATGAGTTACAATTAATTTATGACAGCATCCACTTTGAGTTCTGAACAAACAGATATAGTCGTCATTGGTAGTGGGATCGGCGGCTTGAGTTGTGCTGCGCTTTTAGCACAATACGGTTTTGATGTTATCGTCTGTGAAAGTCACTCTATCCCCGGTGGTGCGGCACACGCTTTTGAACGCAACGGATTTAAGTTTGATTCGGGTCCTTCGCTCTACTCTGGACTATCTTATAAACCTTCTGCTAACCCCTTGCGCCACGTCCTAGATGCGATTGGTGAGGAACTTCCCTGCGTGACATATGATACATGGGGTTGCTGTCTGCCGGAAGGAGATTTTGATACGTCGGTTGGTGGCGACCAATTTTGTGAAATTCTCATGCGATTCCGTGGGGACGATGCTGTTGCTGAGTGGCGCTCACTCCAGCATGTGATGGCACCACTCGCTCAAGCTGCGATCGCAATTCCACCAGCCGCTATGCGTTTTGATGCAGGTGCGGCTTTGACTATGAGCCGATTTGCCTTATCTTCACTACGGCATACAGCAAATATTCCCAAGCTGACCGGACCTTTCTCACGCATCATGGATGGTGTTGTGAAAGACCCCTTTATTCGTAATTGGCTGAACTTACTTTGTTTCCTCCTCTCCGGACTCCCTGCCGATAGTACCAGTACTGCGGAAGTCGCATTTATGTTTGCAGATTGGTATCGACCGGGTGTGATGTTGGATTATCCCATTGGTGGAAGTGGTGCTTTAGTTGACACTCTGGTACGGGGATTAGAACGATGTGGTGGTAAGCTCATGCTGGGCGCTCATGTTGAACAAGTCCTTATCGAAGGCGATCGGGCGGTAGGTGTGCGCCTGCGGGGAGGCAAGGTAGTAAAAACACGCAAATATGTCGTATCTAATAGTTCGGTATGGGATACGCTGAAGCTGTTACCATCAGTACCAAGACAGTTGCGATACCCTTGGCAACGGCTTAAAGCCGTATCGCGCTCCAGCACACCTGAATGTGATAGCTTCATGCATCTCCACTTGGGGATTGACGCTCAAGGAATACGGTCAGACCTGGCGTGTCATTACATCATAGTCAATGATTGGGAAAAAGGTGTGACAGCGCCGCAAAATGTGGTACTGGTATCAATTCCCTCGGTTCTCGACCCGTCGCTAGCACCACCAGGAAAACATGTCATTCATGTTTATACTCCTGGCAACGAACCATACGATCTCTGGCAGGGGATGGATCGTCGGAGTCAGGAATATGCACAACAAAAAAGCTTGCGTGCGGAAGTCATGTGGCAAGCGCTACAACGAATTATTCCAGATATTCGCCAACGATGCGATCTAACGTTGGTGGGTACACCCCTGACACACGAACGTTATCTCCGACGCCATCGTGGATCTTATGGCCCAGCTATTCGTGCCGGAGTTGGTTTGTTTCCCAGTCCGCGCACACCCATACCCGGATTGCTCTGCTGTGGAGACTCAACCTTTCCCGGCATTGGCTTACCAGCAGTCGCCGCCAGTGGAATGATGACGGCAAATACCATTGCACCTATACACAAGCACCTACAAATGCTCAATCTCTTCAAGAGCTCCTCTACCTCAACTTAAAACTGGTGGCTATCCACTAAAGTTATCGTCCCTTGCTGTATTCTACATACTTACGTAATACGTCATTAATGAGCGTCTGATACCCTTTGTTCTTCGCGTGTTCCTTGAACCATTGGAGAACATCTGTATCAATTCTGATGCTTATCGCTTCAGTTCTTGGCTTTCGCTCGACGAGTTTCGTGTTCTTGAAGAATTCCTCGTCTAACTCCGGGATGTCAGAGAGATCGATCTCTTCTTCGGACATCTCCAAAAGTCTTTTTTCCCGCTCTTCCAGGGACATATCAGGAGAAAATTTTTCTTTCTTCATACAGCCGTCGCTCTTGTTTGGTAGCTTTTCTTGCCGAGATTATCCGCGTAATACCATTTCTTTCGGTATGAACAACGAGAACAATAATGGCTTGTCCTTGTGTCACAAGCGGCATTTGCCCAATTGATACTTCTCGTACTTCCCCGTAGTAGAAACGGTTATTCAGAAACAGTATTTTTATTTAATAATTCTTGAATTTGTTGGCGATTAATTTTACCTTGTTCATTTCTCGGGATCTCTTTAATTTTTAGCCATAATTTAGGGATTTTGAAATGAGCTATTTTACCAATGAGTGCCTCTCGTAGTTGTTGAGGAGAAATATCTAGATTTGTCTGCGGCACATAAACAGCACTAATAATCTGTCCCCAATAGTTATCTGCTTTGCCAACTACAAACACATCTTTCACTCTTCCAGTGGATCTAATAGCAGTTTCTACTTCACAGGGAAAAACATTTTCTCCACCAGTAATTATTTTATCGCTGCTACGTCCAATTATTTGGAGAACGCCTTCTTCATCTAAAAAACCAATATCGTCTGGATAAAAAACACCTGATTCAGAAAAAGGTTCAGGATAATAGCCAAGCGCCAATGATGGGCTAGAAATAGCAATAAAACCCGGTTGTTTAAAATCTAAGCCTTTTCCCTTTTCATTACAAATTTTTAGATTTACATGTGGTAGAATTTGATAACTATTTTTCTTACCATTGAGAAAGCTAGCTGGATTCAGGGTAGCAATCTGGGAAGCCGTTTCCGTCATTCCATATGAAGGAGCAAGTCTAATATTATGAAATCTTGCTTTCTCCAATAGTTCATCCCAAGCAGGCGCACCACCAAGCAAAACAGTAGAACACCGAGATAACCAAGCCGTCAAATGAGAATCATTAAGTATAGTTTGTAATTGTGTCGGTACCAAGGAAATAAAAAATTCCTGTGGGTCAAAATTAGTTAGTTTACCTGATTTTAGTTCTTTAAATGGTAAAATCAAGAATTGACCACCGGATGAAAAAGAACGCATAAATTGCATCAAACCGCTTACATGATACAGTGGCAGCACACATATAGAGTTAACTTCCCTAAGCTGGAAAAACTCTCGAAAGCCTTGCACTGATGCCATGAGAGTTTGCCAAGTATGCATAGCAAAGCGAATCTTCCCTGATGAACCACCTGTAGGAATCATAATCAGGCTATTTGCTTGACTTATGTTCTGATTTATTGATAGACTTGTATTGCTGGGACGAGATAATCGCCAATCATAACACTGTTGAGCGCATTCGCAGTTACCCCAGACTAGATCAGGTGCAACTAAATCTAAAACTTGTTGCCATTCCGACAAACCCCAAGTCGGATTAGCTAAGAAAATATCATGACCCCTTGAGCAAGCGGCAATAAAACTGGCAAGAAAGAGAATTGGATCTGGTTCTGCCAATAATATTTTTTGAGGAATAGGATTGACAAAAGACTGGAATAAATCTTCCGTTAAAGTGAGGAATTCTAAAGAGTTATAACCTAACAGCCAATTCTCTTGGTGACGCGCTTTTAATTGTTCTAAAGGTGTTAACATATATCAGGATTAAAGTCATTTTTTCTGGTAGTCAATCAACTTATATTACTATTAATCACCTGACTAAACTTGGTTAATACTTATAATGAAGTGAGCATTTATGGATACATCCGACTGGTTTGGAATTGATGGTAAGATTCAAAAGGAATTGAAAATTCATCAAACGAGAACTTCCCATTCCTTACACATTAATTAAAAGTTTTGTTAAGATTACAGCCGTTTTCACTCTCTATGAACCACATAGTTTGTAAGGGCGAACAGCCGTACCCTTCTCAGTAGCGGAGACACTACTTGTCACGCTTGCTTCCCCGAAGAGGTACGGGAACGCCGTGTATGCGAATGCCCCTACGACTGTGGTCGATTTACCTGAGAATTCCTATAATGTTGATTGAATCATGACGACCCAGCTGAGACAAAGCTCGGACATCATGCAACGCCAGAGATTTTCTGAATCTTTGTTTTGTGAGTCCAGATGATTGCGTTCGCTATGTTAGTTTGCCAAAGAGGAAGCTACTTGCTGTGAAACGCCTTGAGCGGCTTTAATTAAATCGGCTCCTTTTTCGCCGATCATAATGGTGGGTGCGTTCGTATTTCCCCCGACCAGAGTTGGCATAATTGATGCATCAACAACCCGCAACCCCGTAACACCGCGTACCCGGAGTTCGGGATCGACAACCGCCATTGGGTCAGTTCCCATTTTGCAAGTGCCGACAGGATGATACCCCGTAATGCAAACTTCCCGGATATAATCGAAGAGTGCTTCATCGCTAGTCACCTTAGCACCGGGACCGATTTCCTCACCTCGAAACTGATCAAAGGCACTTGTCTGAAACAATTTGCGCAGTATTTTAACTCCTTCAAGAACCTTTTGCATATCGGATTGACTTTGCAGAAAGTTCATCCGAATAATCGGTGCATGTTCGGGGTTAGGCGATCGCAAACTGACACTGCCAATGTTTTGAGGATGAGTCAAACTGACTGTAACGGTGAATCCCAAACCAGAAAGGGCTTTGCCTGGAGATATCCACAGCATAGGACCAAAGAAAAACTGTAAATCTGGCGCGGCATCCAGATTACCTTCGGTATGCAAAAACAATCCGGCTTCAGCGTTACCATTACTGCTAATTGCTGGGTGGAAGGCCGCAATTACCTCGTGTGCCACAGAATTGGTAATTGCCGGGTGTAACGCCGCAGTTAGCTGGTGTGCCACAGGAACGAGAAAGTGGTCTTGAAGGTTTTGACCGACACCTGGCAAATCAACGACGACAGGAATCCCCATTGCTTGCAGGTGTTTTGCATCACCAATACCGGAAAGCATCAGCAGCTTGGGCGAATCGAAGGCACCAGCACTTAAAATCACTTCTTTATTAACCTTGGCTTGATGCAAGGTTCCTTGGTGCATATATTCCACCCCAACAATGCGAATTCCCTCAAACAACAACCGAGTCACCAACGCTCCTGTCCGAGTTGTTAAATTGGGACGCTTGAGAATTGGCACCAGGAATGCAGCAGCAGCACTGTGCCGCTTACCATCCTTCACCGTCAACTGATAAAGTCCTGCACCTTCTTGCTGTATCCCATTGAAATCAGAATTGTGATTATATCCGATTGCCACAGCTGCTTCTACAAATCGTTGGGAGACCACAGTACTTTCAAAATCGGTCACGCTCCACTCCCCATCAACTTCATGGTATGTGTTGGCACCGCGTTGCTGGTTCTCAGATTTCTTGAAATAGGGCAATACATCTTGGTACGACCAACCAGGATTTCCCAATTCCTGCCAGTGGTCATAATCATGGTGATTGCCCCGGATATAAATCATGGAATTAATCGAACTGCTGCCACCCAAGACTTTGCCACGGGGACAAAAGATTTTGCGATTATTGAGGTACGGTTCTGGTTCAGAGAAATATCCCCAGTCCACCTCCGAGCCGGGTACGTTGGGGGATTCCAACGGGATTTGAATCTCTGGTTTAGTATCTGGATTGCCAGCTTCGAGTAATAACACGGTTGAATCACTCTTTTGTGTCAACCGGTTGGCGACAACGCAGCCTGCCGAACCCGCACCAATCACAATATAATCATATTGAGTCATGAGATCCTCGCTTGTAAATTCAACTACTTCCAGAACTGCAACTTGAAGAATTGTTAAAGCTTAAAGTTTACGAATCTGGCTGTCGCGTTAGCACTCCCAATTGCAATTCCTAGACTTTACTACCAGTACAAACCCAAAGATACTCCCGACATTGCACTCTCCTATAAAAAAGGAAATTCAGCTTGGAACCCTTAATTAAGTAAAGGTTTCAGCAAAATCAACTTATGCACTATCAAGGATATTAACAAATTTATAGCTACTGGTATGACTTGCAAAAAACTAATCGTCGAGAACGGCGATACGGATGGCAGCTATTGCTAAGGGCATCGCACTCGGTTACCGAAGCGCTTCCCTAAAACTGGAAATTAACTGAGGTGTATCTCAAGTCTATCTGGCAATTTGGCAACTACTTCACTCAACATAGAAGTATCTTATAAATAAGTTGATAGCCCAGAAAAAGAAGAGTGCTTTTTTTGAAATGGGAAACGCTTCAATTCCCATTCTCCAAACAATGAACCCACTTTCATGCAATCCTGGTGGGTTCATTATTTGGGGGCTAAAGCCGACAAAGTACGCTTCAGATGAAACACAGTGGGTAGCACTGTGTCCCGATTAACTAAACTGAAATTGAGGTACAGTTATAGCATCCGCATTGCACCCAGATCAAAATTTATGCTCCATGTCTCGTTGGTTTAATACCGCAGGTCCCTGTAAAGCCAATATTCACTATATGCTTTCGCCGACTGGTAGATTGCCTAATTTGCAGCAGGTGATAGCTCAAGAAAACTACTTTGTTATTCATGCGCCTCGGCAAACAGGTAAAACCACTGCAATGCTATCACTCGCTGAGGAACTAACGAATGGTGGTCGCTATGCGGCAGTCATGGTATCGGCGGAAGTGGGAAGTCCCTATAGTCATGATCCAGGTGCCGCAGAATTGGCGATACTTCCTACTTGGCGCGATACAATTGCGGACTCTCTGCCCCAAGATTTGCAACCTCCAACTTGGCATTATCAGGAACCAGGACAGAGGATTAGAGCTAGTTTAAGGGCTTGGGCACAAGCAGCTAAGCGACCATTGGTATTGTTTATTGATGAAGTTGACTCTTTGCAGGATGAAACACTAATTTCATTTCTACGGCAGTTACGTGATGGTTATCGTGGTCGCCCTAAGAACTTTCCGTTATCTATCGGGCTGATTGGCTTGCGAGATGTCCGAGACTATAAAGTGGCTTCAGGTGGAAGTGAAAGATTAAATACATCCAGTCCTTTTAATATCAAAGTTAGTTCAATAACATTGAGAAATTTTAATGCCCTTGAGGTGCGAGAACTATATCAACAACATACCGAAGATACGGGACAAGTTTTTACCACAGAAGCTATTGACACGGCGTTTGAATTAACTCAAGGGCAACCTTGGTTAGTGAATGCTTTAGCGAAAGAAGTTGTAGAAGAAATTATAAAAGATAGAAGTGTCGCAATTACACGAGAACATATTTTAAAAGCCAAGGAAATACTCATTTTACGTCAAGACACACATCTTGATTCTCTTGCCGAAAGACTTCGAGAACCTAGAACAAAAGCAATTATAGAACCAATTCTTGCTGGACTTGCATTAGGAGATACACCATCCGATGACAGACAATATTTGATTGATTTAGGTTTATTGCGACGTGATCCTGCGGCAGGATTGACGATTGCAAATCCTATTTATCGCGAGGTGATTCCCCGTGTTTTAGTCCAAGGGACTCAAGATTCTCTACCATACATTAGTCCGAGTTGGTTAACTTCAAATGGTGAAATAGATACCGATGTCTTATTGCAAGCTTTCATAGCATTTTGGCGTCAGCATGGTGAACCATTACTAGGTAGTGCTTCATACCACGAAATAGCACCACATATAGTACTAATGGCGTTTTTGCATCGCGTTGTTAATGGAGGTGGAACACTCGAACGCGAATACGCAATTGGACGCTATCGTATGGACTTGTGTCTCAGATATGGAAACCTAACTTTAGGAATAGAGTTAAAAGTTTGGCATCCTAAAAAGGGAGATCCGCTTGAAGACGGTCTTGAACAGTTAGACTCTTACTTAGCACGCTTAGGAGTTAATTTTGGTTGGCTAATTATTTTTGATCAACGTTCCAAGGCACCATTAATAGAAGAACGTTTAAAAACACAAATTACAACCACAAAAAATGGACGTTCTATTACAGTTGTGCGTGCGTAGTACCTTTATTTATGAACGCCAGCAAAGCATAGTAAAGCTAAGTTAACCATCAAGTAAACAGATTAATAAATGATGTTGTTGGCGAATTAAAAGAGGGTGTTACCACCATCTGTACGTTCGCTCCCTCATCTCAGGGTAAGAGGAATTAATACCTCACAAGGTAAGGAAATAAAAGAATTGTGGATCATCAAAAGCTCAACTCGTGTACTACATGGCAAAAGCATGGAGAGCTTTACTATGTAGTACACGGCAATTCTTTAGGAAACATGCTCCTAGTGTCATACAAGAGATTAGATGTTAACTTTCTATTAACGCTCTTACGGTGTATTACAAGAAATTGAAGTCCAATACACTATTTTAATCCGTGTATTTTGCGGTTAAATGAGCATGGAATAGTCCTAATTTACCAAGTATTACACGGCTAGAGCTAGGCTCATGTAATACGCTGGCTGATGAATTTGTTTTCCATATAAGACAAAGATTTTCTCGACTTGTTTTATCATGTATTACACTGTGGCACCAATCATAATTTACCGCGTAGTACATGGTTACAGCACAAGTAGCTCCTCAACGCCGATTTTCCCTTACCCAGTCTGGCATAAATTCCTCTGTCTCTGACATGAGAGAGCGAACCTACAGCTTCTCGGCTCGGTTTACACTTTTTGATCAAGGCGATCGTCAACTCTATCAGACAGAAGCAATGGGGGCAAGTGCGGCAAAACGAGACTGATGCGTCTTAGTTTTAGGTACTTCATCCAACCAACTGACGAGCCGTGCCAAGTTCATAGCGGCGGCGGTTAAGATATGTTGTAAGTGGGTTTTCGCAATTCCCCTCCAGGTGACGCTCCTGTGCAGCGTTAGCGACGCAGGAGCGTCACTTGCCTGCTGCGGGAAACCCTCAAAGCAGCAGTGGACTCACAATGTAGCGGCTGATACTCGTTCAAGCTTGTAACCAAATGGTGCGCATCGACATAGGCAGTGTCAACAAAATGCTCAGAGGGCAGCAAGTCTTTCGACTTCTTAGCTTGATGGATCACTTGTTTCATTGTGCCGTCAAAAGTGGTAGCAGCTGTCTCTGCATAAAACGCAGACATGAGAAAATATTGAACTGTGTTGCATGAACAAAATTAAGGGTTAACTTCATTTACGGGACGAGTGCTACCTGGTTTGAAGCCGGAATGTTTTTTGTTGGAGATCGCCATAGCAATCTGGATAACTCTTTTGAAATCAAGAGCTATAGCAATCCTAGTTGAGTTGTGAAAATCTCCAGAGGTTAAAAGCACCTCTTTATAAGGCTTTCAACCTTTCTTGTTTTTCCCAAATGATTTAGGATTGCTATATGTAAGCATCGGCAGCTATTTACTATGGATTAGAAAACTTCATGGCAACGCTCGGTTTCAATAATCTTGTCAATTTGAAATATATCGAAGCTCCTTTTTCGACTTCTTTATCCCACTTAATGCTGCACCAGACTCAGGTACAGGCTGCAAAATAAAAGCTCGTGTTTGCTTTTGCCCAAGGTTATTGGTATATGAGCCATAACCGACAATTTGCCCAAAATCGTTTATCCCTGTAGCCTGCGTTAGCTCCCAGCCAGAACCTCCAACTAATAGACTGTTCAGGTCGGAAATCTGCCCATCTTCCCAAATAAAAGCATGAGAAACTTCTTGACCTGTGATTGTATCCTTAGCTGTGTTCGAGAAACCAACTACCTGTGTCAGATTGTTGATACTCAGAGCGTTACCGAGGCTACCGCCAAGGCTCCCCAAGTCCGTCTCGTTACCGTTTTCCCAGATAAAGGGGATTGATTTATTTGCTTCTGGAAGGTACTGACCAACTACCTGGCTAGCATTATTAATGGCTAAGGCAAAGCTTTGCAGCCCACCAAAAGTCCCTAAGTTTTGCAGAGCGAATTTTCCATTCTTGTCTTTGCGCCACAGAGCTGCGGTTACTGTCGTTTGATCAGCACCAGTCGCAACATTACCTACCAATTCACTTTTGTCATTGATGGATCTAGCCGCACCAATAATACCTCCCAATGTTGGTAATTCCGTCACGACGCCCTTTGACCAATAAAAAGCACGGGATGGTCGAGGAACAGGAAAACCAGGGACACTAGCAACACCTGGAACAGTCCTAGCATCTATGTACTCACCTGCCACTTGGTTTCTGTTATTAATATCGCGGAAATACTTTTCCACCACATTATCCTCGCCGTAATATGCTCCGCTATAACCTCTGGAAGCATTTTTTGTCCAGATAAAACCCTGCTCTTGATCTCGTCCGACGACACTGTCTACGGTACCTGCTATGGTGCCACTGTCATTGATGGATCTGGCTACGATATCAACATAACCGAGTTCGGGTAATTGTGATATCTTTCCGCGATTCCAGACAAAGCCATGAAAGGCTTGATCAGCTCCCACTTCCCTGCCAACAACCTGACCAGAGTTATTGATAGCATTGGCACGAATATCGGTACTATCAGAGCTGAGGTTACCAAGGTCAGTAATAACATACGCAGACGCAGCAATGACCTGGCTGGAAGTGCTTGTAGCTATTCCGGCAATACTTAGGACTGCAATAGCACAACCAACTTTACCAAAATTTAATGCAAGCTTGTTCTTGCGAGTCTTGATGTTAGTTGGGACTGAGAAACTTTTTGTCATGCTCACATGCAGACAATCAGCAGATTTAAGATTCGAGAGAATATTTCTCATTTATTGACCCCGTATTTTTCTGAACAAGCAAACTATTACAGAATATGACTTCTGTAATTTTTAGAGAGACTATTTCTCTCTGGTGTAAGTTATGTTAGTAATTATTTTCAACATGGATGGAAGATTTTGTCAATAAAAAGCTAAGTATAAAAAT
>JAQYWO010000164.1 GCA_029379215.1 Rhizonema sp. PD37 | reverse complement strand
TGATTTTTAATTTTTAATTTTGACTCCTAAGTGAATCAATTTGTCGTTTGTGCAGCTAGCATCTGTTTCAGCTTTTCTAATTCATTTGCCCAACGGGGATCTGGACGAATAGTATCCGAATCAGACGCAGTAGTGGTTTCACGAGCAGGACTTCCGCCACGACGATATTTCTTGTTATTACTAGAACTTTTCTCGCGACGGTTGCTTTCTTTAACTGGTCCTGGAGTGCTGCTTGGGGCATGATTTGCAGCTTTGGGAGCTTGCTCCTCATTCTCCTCACTCTTAGTGCGAGGTAATGCCTTCTCTATCTTGATAGGAGAATCTTTGAACAATTGACCATTGTATTTTTCAATAACTTGGTCTGCTTGCTCATCGTTGTTTACAGTGATAAAACCGAAACCACGGCATTTGCCGGTCTTTCGATCTTTAATCAGCTTAGTGGTAACAGCATCGCCTTCTGCTGCAAAAACTGCTTGCAGATCTTGACGATCTATTTCTTCTTTTGGCAAATTGCCTATATACAGGCGAACAGACATGAACTAGACCTCCAACAGTTGAACGAACGCGACCGGGCAAAAAACAGTGTTTTGGCTTTGGCTTTTGATATATGCTACTTTTCTAACAGCGTCACAAACCAATTTTTTTACTCCAAACTGTCAACCTATACAATATAGTTTTTCACCGGGTTCAAGCTTGTTTAATACAAAAGCGCACACAACGCTCCTTATACCTTTATCCCAAGGACTTTTGATTTTACAGCTTATTGCTTACCACAGGAAACTTTTTAGATGCCCTTTTTTGGAGAATTAAACACCATTCCCCTTACATTACCACGGTATTTTCTACGTAGATAGTTCAAGGCATACATTTCTAGCAGTTATTTAAATGCATCGTAGCATAAAATACATTTTTTGAGAATTTGGCATTTGGGAAACTAGAAACAGCTCCATACTGGTAGATTTATTACTGTGTGGGAGCGACAAAAGTTGAATAAGACCCATGAGTCTGGCAAATAGGTAAGTCAAAATACTGCTTGTCACCTATTATTTTTGTTTATATAAATAAATGTAACCGAAAGTATGTATATTTGCAACTTTTCTTTATATCTGGCGATAAATAATCGGGAGCAGGAGTGATATAAAAGCAAAAAATTACTCCCTTGCCTCCTGACACCATTTCACGAAAATCCCTGATACAAATGATTGGTTTCTAATTCTTTCCCCCAGCAAGACTGCGAGAATGCCCCCCTCACAGGTGTAGGTTTTTTACTTTTGGGTGTAGGCAAGACTCGGAGGACAAGGAAGGAAAGCAGACCTTGCATTTTTGACTCAAAATCCCGAAAAAACAAATATATATACATAGATTTTCCGCTGCTGACTGGTCTACTTTCCCGAAAAGTCAACGAGTGTCTTACCTACATGTAAAGCTCGCGGGAGAGAGTACTCTCTCCCGCAGACTTTACGTAAAAAACAAAGCCCTTGTGAGTCCCTGCCCCCCATTTGTATCAACCTTAAAGTGAAACGGTACGACTCCTGTCTGTTATCGAACGTGCTACCCTTTTAAAAGAATGTATGCGCCCCAAGCTTCTGCGGCAACTGCTAAAACAGTAGACCAAATAGGATGAGGACTGTTAAGGGTTTTACCACTTTGAGTTTGCAAGGTGTGTACGTCAATCCAAGGAGTTGCACCCCGCCGTAACCAGCCTGTAACGATCACTTTCCGACCTACCAAATCTTGGGGTAAGACTTTTTGTCCCAACCAGAACATGTAATGTAATTTCACAAGACCTGTGCTTGATTGTAAAATCAAGTCTTGTCCCAAGTAGTTGCGAGTGCCGCGACGACCTATTAGCTTGCCAACAAGGCTGACTTTAACGCTGTTAATAGGGAGGGAGGTTGGGTTTGCTAACAAGTCGGGTAGGCTGTCATCAGTTTGTACTTGTTGAGGCTTAATTTCTGGAAAGAAAGAATTCATCCGAATCAAAATGCCAATGCTGACGCAGATCAACAGGCAACCTGTCACGAAAGACCAATCATCGTATATCCACTTTAAGTTTAAAAACTTAAATAAGAAAGCCATTTGCCAACCCAGCCAGATTAAAGCTGCAAACAGCAAACCTAGAGGAATTCCTAAAAAGGGAGCAATTTGTAACAAGAAGGACTGAGACTTCATCCTAATCGGTTGCTGGCTTTCTAAATATAGTTCTCTTGCTAGATGCCATTTCTGAGCTGTAGATGCCAAGCGCTGTAGGCGATCGCCCATTAATGGATGAGTATTGTTAATCACAAACCACCACCGATAGGGATTGAGATAGTCCCACATCAAGAAGGATTCAAAAGTCGTATGAGGAGCAATACTACCCAAGCAAATACTTTGTTGGTATCCAACAGGCGTTAGAAGATTTAAGCTTTCGAGCTGCAAACTAGTCTGTTCTTGTGCTTGAATATCAGCAGCAATGCCAAGCGCAATTTTGAGTAACGCACGCATTCCTCCATTAGGATTACCCGTGACTCCTGTAGCGAAAGAGTCACTATAGTAAAGCCGCAGTTGCGACAACCACAAAGCAGTTCCCGTTAGCAAACACCAAATTCCATAGGCAAGGGTTGCCATAATTCCCATAACCAAACGCCAGAGTTTCTGAGATGTTCTGTCTCCCCATTTAGAAAATTGTTGGTATAGCTGATAAGCTGGAATCGTCACCAGCAGTACCAGAGACATGATGACATAATCCCCATAAGCTATGTGCCCTAACTCGTTAGCAAAGATTGTGGCGATTTCATCATCTGCTAATTGCTCTAATAGCCCCTGACTCACCATAATCCGGGCTGTTCTTGGTAGATTGCCGTAAGTTAGTGCCATTGGGGAAGTCATGGGCAAAACACTAAGTTTAGGTAACCGCCAACCTTTATGTTGGCAATAGCGTTGCAACACTCGAACTGCTTCTGGGCTGTACCTATTCAGGGTTTCCTTTTCTAACGGTTGCTGAGCGTACAAGCTTGTTAGTAATAGATCTAGTAACCACGGAGACAAGCCGACAAGAATCAAAAGTAAGAGCAGCAGTTCGATTGTAGGATCAGTATATAAAAGCTGTATTGGCTCCAGGAATGGTAATTTAACTAAAATATTGTTAGCTAATATCATTACGAACAATAGTAGTTCGCGCATTACCCAGAATAGAGCGATAAATGTTCCTGCCATCAGCAGCCGTAAGAATATCAAGTTCGGTTTCTGTGGAGGTTGCCATACCTTTGCTCTTTCTGCTTGCCGCCAATGAATTGTTATTGGTTTAGCTTTAGCATGGTTTAACGGTATACCAACGTTTGTTGTGGATGATGGGGAAATAGGGGTGGTTGGGTTTGGAATTTCCTTCATTTTCCCCTGCTCTTCCTGCACCCGCTCTGTCTTTTTCTCTTGTCCTATCGAAGTGATAAGTGAGTTTTCAAAGGGGATAAATCCGGTTGTCACATTTGACACATCGTCTTGATTGCGTTTTCTCAGTTGTTCTAAAGAGTTATCAGCCCACTGCTTAATTTGTGGATTGTCATTCTGAGAGAGAGCTTCGCACCAAAAGAGTGCTTTTGTCACTTCACCACTACGTGCGTAAGCCACGACTAACCCGATCTGGGCTTGTAACCCTACCGGGCGATCGCCTTCTTTTGTCGCAATGACTTTGAGTACTGCTATTGCTGTTTGATTATCTCCTTGTTTAAGGGCTGTTAAACCACTTTCCAAAGACGGCTTAAGATGTGAAAGCATAGATATTCAAGACACCCGTCTCTTTATAACCGTAAGCGTACAGGGGAGATAAGTGAATAGGAGGATATAATGCCAAATCATCCAATGAAATCGCCTGTAAGCCTCATTTTCTCCTTACTCCCCTGATTGCTTACCTTTTAACTTACCCAGATTGCAGCTTTTTTTAACACTTGCAAAAATGTTGAAAGGTTGATAGTTGTGAGTGAGTAATTGGAATAGATGAGAAAACTCTTGCGTTTTATTGCCGTGGATCAGAAGTGATTCAAGAAATTAAGCTTCAGCATATTGCCAAGAAATAAATAGCACTATGCATTGGGGAACCCACTCCGTAGCCTCCTTTGAGTTCCCCATGCACTATCTACTAACAACTAACAATTATCCAGCTACAGGTTGCCCTGAGACTGGAGCGATCGCGCTTAATTTCAACTCTGGATGGTCTTCTTGCAGTTGCTGGCAATTCCATTCATTGCGGAATAATAACACTGGGCGTCCCATACTGTCCTTAACTACTGTCGTATTAAACAAACGTCCCACCTCTTTGAGGACTTCCCAACCACTTTCTACCCAACGAGCAACAGTGTATGGTAATACTTCTAGAAGAGTTTCTACTCCATACTCATTTTGCAAGCGGAACTGCACCACTTCAAATTGTAGTTGACCTACAGCTGCGAGAATTGGGTCGCGTTTAGCTTCGTCTGAGTAGTGCATAATTTGCACTGCACCCTCTTCACGCAGCTCGGAAACACCTTTTTGGAATTGCTTGAACTTAGAAGGGTTGGGGTTTCTCAATGTTGCAAACAACTCTGGAGAAAAATAGGGAATACCTTCATACTCTAATTTCTGTCCTGTATAAATTGTATCACCTATAGCAAAAACCCCTGGATTATTCAAACCAATGACATCACCTGGATAAGCAACATCAATCGATTCTCTGTCTTGAGCAAAGAGTTTTTGCGGACGAGAGAGACGGACGATTTTGCTCATCCGGGCGTGGTTCACTGTCATATCTTTTTCAAACTTACCAGTACAAACACGGATGAAAGCCACACGGTCGCGGTGCTTTGGGTCCATATTTGCTTGTAATTTGAAGACAAATCCTGAGAACTCCGGGTAGGTTGGGGGAACTTCTCCAACGCTGCTTTTATGAGAACCGGGTTTGAGGGCGTAGTCGAGGAAGTATCTGAGAAACAATTCTACCCCAAAGTTAGTCATGGCACTGCCGAAAAAGACAGGTGTCATTTTACCTTGGTGTACCAACTGCAAATCAAGTTCCGCTCCCGCTCCTTCTATGAGTTCTAAATCGGTTTTCAATTGGTAGTAGAGGTCTTGTTCTAAAAGTTCTTCAATTTTAGGATCACCTAAATTGACAACTGTCTCAGTGGCTTCCCGACTACCGTGAGCACTTCTTTCAAACAAGTGAATTTGCTGTTGATGGCGATCAAAGACTCCTTTAAAACGATCGCCCATACCAATAGGCCAGTTTACTGCATAAGTAACAAGTCCCAATTCTTGTTCGATTTCGTCCAAAAGTTCCAACGGTTCTCTTCCCGGACGGTCGAGTTTGTTAATAAAAGTGAAGATAGGGATACCTCGCATCTTACACACCTCAAACAATTTTCGTGTTTGAGGTTCCAAACCTTTTGCCACATCAATTAACATTACTGCGTTATCCGCAGCAGCCAAGGTACGATAAGTATCTTCACTGAAGTCTTGGTGACCTGGGGTATCGAGTAAATTTATTTGACAATCTCGGTAGGCAAACTGTAATACAGTAGAGGTAATAGAAATACCTCTTTGTTGTTCCATTGCCATCCAGTCTGAAGTCGCCTTGCGTTGCGCCCTTCGCGCCTTAACTGCCCCAGCTTCGTGAATTGCACCTCCGTATAGAAGCAGCTTTTCTGTGAGAGTTGTTTTACCAGCGTCAGGGTGAGATATAATCGCAAAGTTACGACGACGTTCAACTGCTTCGTGTATTTCAAACTCAATTTCAGTTGACATATATTGTATTTACTGCTAACGAATTAACTTAAACTGCACTTTTTCTAACTTTAACGAGTCTTTTCATCTTAAGACAACAATGCTTGTGTTAACGTCTTGATATAATCAAAGACACAAATAAACATAGGAGACAGAAATGTACGACACGGACAAGCGAAAACTTTTATCAGCCCTGTGTCACGGAGCCATTTTTTTCAGTACTTCATTTATATCTATAGGTGTGCCTATTGCCATACTGTTCGTATCTGAAGATCCGGTTGTTAAGGAAAATGCTAAAGAATCTATAAACTTCCACTTTAATGTCTGGCTTTACGGATCTATTATTGGAGTGTTGGTTTTTATCAGCTTTGGTTTGTTGATTCCATTGGCAGGCATAGGGTATCTGCTTCACTGGGGATTAACCATCTGGGCGATCATCAATATTCTCAGCGATCCAGATAGATCGTTCCGTTATCCGTTTATCTTCCGAATTGTATAGCATAACTCAACAAGAGTCGTCAGAAAATACTTAGCTTGCTAAAAGCTAAGGAATTTTTGCTTTTACTTCCTCGAATCCACTTTACATGCTCCTTACCGTCACTTCTTCATATCTCTATCTTGACATTTTGCAGTACAATAAAGAATTGCCCCACAGCGTCAGAGACAGTAGGGCAAATGATAGTTAAGCACTGGTCGTAGTGTCTCTGACTTAAGTAAAGTTTTGCTAATCATTTGTGACGCTTTATTTTTTGTCCATAGATTAACTGATTTCTTCCCCGAAGTAGAGGAGTCATGTCATCCTGAGGTTTATTCAGCACTTCCTTTACTCATTTGAATATGCTCCGGTGCGCTCGCTAGACTGTAATCTGTCACTCTCTCTTCTAGTACTTCTTTGGCGAGCGCATTCACGTTCCTAAGGTTACCCCAGAGTTCAGTCAAACGCTGTGTCGATTGCCTTTTCTGTAAAAACTTGTCACGTATCATCGGTATGTTACTGGTAAAGTTGGTGGTAAGTATTTCTACTGGTATATATACAAACATCCTAATAATGTCATATAGGTTCAATAAAATCAGTTACCTTTAGCTAAGAGAATACAACAATAGGCAAATCATTGTCATAAATATTGTCTTTTTTCTCTTAAAACATATGAGTCAAGCCTTCACCAAGCAGATAACATTTGACGAATTCATCGAGTGGTATCCAGAAGATTCTGAGATACTGTACCGAACTAGATTGATAACCGCTATAAGTAAATAACTTATGCACCTAGTTTCAAAAAAAAGCAAAAAAATATTTGTGATTGTATTGATTTAAGTCATAACAGATGGAAATTTGTACGCGATTGGTTGAAACTCCCAAGGGATAGGCTTTTTATCAAGTGCTTTCTGACCAAAAATTGATGAGAGAATTATGATTCAGCTGCAAACTTTGATCTATTTTGAACGAAAAATCGTCGTTCCAGACCCTAGAGAATTTCGGTACAAAATCCCCGGATTAGCACAGTGACGCCTACAATAAAAATGGAAGATGCAACGTCCTTTCGTTGGAGTTTTGCTCATGCAAGCTACCCATGAACTTCCCCGCCTGACCCCACAGGAATATTTTGAGTGGGAAGCCCAGCAAGATCTACGCTATGAATATTTTGATGGGCAAGTCTTCGCGATGACGGGTGGATCGTTGCCCCATGCTGACATTGCTCTGAATGTTGCCAGTGCACTGCGGCAACCTCTACTCTTACGCTGCAAGGTGAGGAACTCAGATGCAAAGGTGGGAATTACAGAAAAAGGCCCCTTTGTTTATCCTGATGTCAGTGTCACCTGCGATGATCGAGATCGCACTGCTCAACAATTCTCTCGTTATCCCTGCTTGATTATTGAAGTTTTGTCTCCGAGTACTGAAGCCTATGATCGAGGAGGAAAATTTGCCCTCTACCGCCGTTTGGAGAGTTTACTTGAGTATGTTCTGGTGGGATCTGAAACTAAGTCCGTAGATCTCTTTCGCCGGAGTAAATCGGGGGAGTGGACGTTTATTCCCTATACCGAAGGCGATGATATTGAGCTGACGAGCGTAGGTTTGACAATTTCAGTCAATCTGATCTATGAAGATGTGTTGATACTGCAACCTGAAAACTCAGCCAATGCTCTGCCAAATGAGAATGATTCTGATTAATATCATGTTCGGTAAATGAGTTATACATAAAAGATGGGTTCGTAGTTGAGGACAGTACGTCCAAGTGTTTCCCAAGGGAAGAATCTGTCCGTGCGCTAAAGCGCAAAATTTTAAGAGAGCTAAAGCGCAACTACTAACATTATTATAAGTGTTCAAACGAACATGATATAACGGGATAAAATGAGCAGTGAAGCTCGCTCGTTACCTTAAGGAATCGCTCACCTGCTTTCAACATTAATGTTGTTGGTACGAGCTCACTCAATGGCGATCGCTATTGGTACAAATCCTAAGCGGAGGTTTTGATATGGCTCAAGCTTTACCCAAACTATTTGCTTTTGAAGAATTTGTTGTATGGCTGCCGGAAAACATCGAAAAACGGTATGAATTACACGATGGAATAATTGTAGAAATGTCTCAACCGAGTGGAAAGCATGAAAATGTTTTCATTTGTGTATGAGTAAAAACTCCAAAAAGCTTATATATCTAGTTTTATTTAACAATGTATCAAAATATTTAATTGGAAAGTTGAGAGTTTTTTCTTAAATTGTATTCATACATTTTCCGATACAGAAATGGGATTTATATAGAGTTAATTCATATATTTTTTGATGACAGACATAGAAAATTGTTTATCTGTTATAGATGGAATGTATCAATCTGAGGACTGTTGAATGTTAACTGTTAGCAGATAACAGCTACAACAAATTTAGATAGAACTCATGAGATATACAGTGTCAAGCGTAACAATTATATTTTCTGAATAACTCTATTATGAACTTAACAGTTTCTCCTTGTACGATCGCAATCATTGGCGGCGGCTTGAGTGGTTCTCTAGTTGCCGCAAATCTGTTGCAAAATGCAACTACACCAATGTCGATTAAGTTAGTTGAGCGTCATTCGGAAGTAGGCAGGGGAGTTGCTTACAGTACGCAAGTTAAGGAGCATTTGCTGAATGTTCCAGCAGACAAAATGAGTGCCTTTCCAGATGAACCAGATCACTTCCTAAATTGGTTGCATGAGAACGGACATGCTGGAGTTAAAGCATCCTCCTTTGTTCCACGTCAAGTGTATGGAGATTACGTGCAGGCAACCTTGAGCGAAGCGGAGGCGAATGCCCCGGCTGATGTCCGTTTAGAACGAATTGTGGATGAAGCGATCGCCATTGAAACAAAAAGCCAAAGAGTGATGGTGTCTCTGAAGGCACAGTGTTTGAACGTTCAAAAGGTTGTGTTAGCGTTGGGCAATTTCCCCGCATCTCTCCCAGAACCTCTTGCCTCAGTAGAGAACGACAATCGCAGTATCAGAGATGCTTGGGCTGATGATGCGATCGCAGACTTGAATCCAGAACATACCATTCTGTTAATAGGAACCGGGTTAACGATGGTAGATACGGTTGTTGCCTTGCTCGCGAAAGAATTCCGGGGAAAAATCCATACAGTTTCCCGTCATGGTTTCATGCCGTTTTCTCACAAACCAGCAACTCCCATACCAACATTTATTCACCCAGAGACGGCACCAAAAACCGCGCGAGAACTTTTACATTTAGTACGTCACGAAGTGCGACTTGCAGGCGATGGCGAACAAGATTGGCGTGCTGTTATTGATGCACTCCGCCCGGTGACTCAAGAACTCTGGCAAACACTTCCATTAAACGAACAAAAAAGATTTCTCCGCCACGTTAAAGCCTACTGGGAACTTCACCGCCACAGGATTGCCCCAGAAATTGCCGAAATGTTGGATGCAGCTATCCAATCTAGTCAACTTGTCTACTATGCAGGTAGGATTCAAACTTGTGAGGAGGAGGAGAATAAAGTTGCCGTGACAATTCGCGAACGAAAGACACAAGCAAATATTGTTTTACAGGTAAATCGAATTGTTAACTGCACAGGATCGAACTGTAACTACCGTAAATTGCAGCATCCATTAATCTCCAGCTTACAAGAACAACGACTGATTCGTCCTCATGCTTCTTCAGTTGGAATTGATACTGCTTCAAACGGTGCGTTAATTGATGCAGAAGGGAACTCCTCTGAACTTTTATACACAATCGGGACACCACGTAAAGGAAATCTTTGGGAAACCACGGCTGTTCCAGAAATTAGCCTTCAGGCAGCAAATTTGGCACAAGAGTTACTAAAATCTCTTCATCCCAAACCCAATATTGTGAGCGATTGGTTTGCTCCCAATCAATCGAGTTTGTTGCCAAAACCTGTGATGCTTTTCCGTCAACTGTTTGATCAAGAGTCGAGTACCTACACTTACTTGATTGCCGATCTAAAAACAAAAGTAGCCATTCTTGTCGATCCTGTCTTAGAACAAGTCGAACGTGATCTCCAAGTCATTCAAGAACTAGAACTCACTCTACACTCCTGTTTGGAAACCCACATTCACGCTGATCATATTACCGGAGCAGGCAAACTTAAGGAGCTAACGAATTGTCTGAGTATTGTGCCTCGCTATGCGGAGACAACATGTGCAGATCGCTTGATTGCTGATGGAAATACTTTGCAGCTGGGCAACATTCAAATTCGAGCGATCGCGACTCCGGGACACACAAACAGTCACATGGCTTACTTAGTGAATGGGACTCACTTGTTAACCGGCGATGCACTGTTTATCCGAGGTTGCGGCCGTACTGACTTCCAAGACGGTGATGCCGGATTGTTATATGATGCTGTCACTCAGAAGCTCTTCACCTTACCAAATGATACTTTAGTCTATCCTGCTCACGACTACCAGGGACGAACAGTATCTACTATTGGCGAAGAAAAGCGTTGGAATCCCCGCTTTGTCGAACGTAGTCGCAGCCAGTTTATCACTCTCATGAATAACCTGAACTTGCCCTATCCTAAAAAAATGCTGTCAGCTGTACCTGCAAATCAACATGGAGGTATTCTAGTTAATTAGACTATCAAAGATAAAAATCGGGAATCAAACATGTCCGGTTGATTAACCTTAATACTGAAGAACCTCTTACCTCTTTTTGGTGTGCTTTTTCTCCCGTCTCTAAAAGCTTGAGGGGACGGGGGTAGAGGGAGATTTTTTACAGCAATTATGGTTAATTAACCGGACATAATATCAATAATCAACTCAATCCGGCATTGCTCCCGACGCTTAAATGTACTATAGCCGTTCTCAATCAAATCCCATACACTCTTGCCCTCTCCCCCTTCCCTCACAGGTGTAGGTTTTTTACTTTTGGGTGAAGGCAAGACTTGGAGGACAAGTCAGGAAAGTAGACAAGAAAGTTTTTTTACCCATGATAGATAAAGAAGCAGTATAAATACATAGGTTTTTCGCTTCTGATTGGTCTACTTTCCCCCCAAGTCTACCCAGTCTTACCTACATGTAAAGCTCGCGGGAGAGAGTACTCTCTCCCGCAGACTTTACGTAAAAAACAAAGCCCTTGTGAGCCTTCCCCCTCTCCCAAAATTGGGAGAGGGGTGCCCCTGAATGGGCGCGAAGCTCTCTTGACGTCAGCAACCGCCCCCAAGACTTCGCGGGGTGAGGGTTTTTTTATGTGACTGAAACGAGAATCGCTATAATTGAGGCGTCGAGAGAAATGCCTGTTGGCAAAAGCCCGCCTCATACTGTTTCACTTTAAAATTGATACAAATAGGTAAGCAGTCTTAGCATTCTAGCGCTTAGCAGGGGGAAAGAATTAGAAATCCGTTATTTGTATCAGGAATGAGCGTGAAATGGTATCAGGCATCGCTTGCTATACAAAAGCTCTAGAACTCAGAAATGGCAAAGATTTTCGGAGAGTGAAAGAAGAATATATTGCTTCTCGTTTAAGTCACATACATAATCTCCTCACCAATATTAGCAAGTACCCCTCTCCCAAGTTTGGGAGAGGGGTACTTCGTGAGGGCGAGAAGCTATGAGACACAACTGAGAAGCGCTATATTGAGCGTGTCATTCGTTTCCGAACAGCTTTTTTGTTTAAATAGCTACAGTTGTTCCAGCAGAGGTATTGTGGGAGAGCAAGAGCTTGTTATAGCTATCCAAACCTGATGAACTGAGGTCACCTGTTAGAGGTTGGAAAGCTTCACCCATTTTGCTTATAAAGGAATCAACTAGATTGTTAGCACTACCCTTGACTCCCAGTGTCTGATCTAAGATGCTCTGCACATCAGCAAGAACACCGCTAGCTTTAGCATCTGATTTGTCAATAACGACAGACCAGTTGCCATCACCAATAACTATGCTGTTATTAGTGAAGACCGAGTTGCCATTACCAATGACTGTATTATTACTACCATAATCCCAGTTACCGTTACCAATGGTTGTGTCATTGTTTCCAAAGTGCCAATTGCCATTTCCAAGGGCTGTGTTATTACTGGTAGAGTTCCAATACCAGTTGGCATTACCAACGGTTCTGTTGTCATGACTATTGTCTAGATTCCAGTTGCCATTACCGATAGTAGCATTGTTCTTACTGGAGTCCCAATCCCAGTTGCCATTACCGATGGTTGCATTGTTATTTCCGTAGTTCCAGTTAGCGTTGCCGATCGCTGCATTACCACTACCAAAGTCTTGGTTACCATGACCGATTGGTAACTCCCCATCACTAGTATCGAACACGTTGTCAGAACCATTGAAGGGTAACAAACCATTAAGGGCAACGTTCAAGAGATTAAAGGGTATTTGCCCACCACTGCTGATGAGACTGGCAAATGGGTTGCTAGCACTACTAACACTACTACCACCAAACAAACTGGCAAATATGTTGTTCTGACTTGCGTTCGAGTTGCTTGCAGTTGCTCCTGAATTACCAGTATCCGATCCTGCTGCACTGTTGATACCATTATTAAAGCTGTACATATCAGCCCGGAACAGGTTCAACAAGTCAGAGGGTTTTTGCAGTGGTGAAGTATTACCACTAGCAAACATGCCATCTAATGAACTTGAGAAGCTTGAGATACTGCCTTGGACACTCTTCAAGATATCTGTAGCTGATAATGTTGGGCTACTCCCATCGCCACCATTACCAGTTAAGGATGATAAGCCGTCACCAAAAATCATCTTCGTGACATCGAAGGATGATTGCTGGGGCAAACCGTCACTACCTGCAAACGGGTTGCTACCACCTGTCAGTGAGTTGCTCCCATCTGCAAACGAGTTGCTACCACCAGCAGTTGTTAGTGAAGGCAGATTGCCTTCGCCGAATGGGTTTTTTCCATCAGCAAAGGGGTTACCACTATCTGACACGGGATCATTACTTACAGGTAATCTCGCCTCAAGTTTGGATATGACGGAGTCAAGCTTACCCTTGACAAAATCCGACATCATTGAGGTAAACCCACTTGGTGTGCTGTTTCCATCGGTGATCCATTGACCACTGCCAATGATTACGTTGCCAAGACTGGTAATAGACTTATTATCTGTGGTTTTAGTCGAGGAACTAGTATTACTACCAAATTCGTAGCCCCAGATATAATTGCTACCAACCAGCTGACCACCACTAAAAGAGTTACCAGTAGCAGAATAATTGCCACTAAAATGAATACCATTGCCAGAAGTATTATCACTACCACTTACTGGACTACTGGAACTCCCACCACTAAACGGGTTACTGCCACTACTGGAGTTCCCACCGCCAAACGCACTACCGTTACTAGTGTCAGCACCGCCACCGAATGGATTGCTGCTACTAGAGTTACCATTAATTGCACTGCCAGTACTAGTATTAGTGCTAAACGGACTGCCGCCACTGGAGGTGCCACCACCAACTGTGCTGCCAGCACTAGTATCAGCACTAAAAGGACTGCCGCCACTGGAGGTGCCGCCACCAAATGGGTTACTACCACTGGTGCCACCACTAAAAAGATTACTGGCACTGGTATCGCCACCGCTAACTGAACTGCTGCCAGTGTTACCGCTATCACTAGAGTTGTTAAGACTAGCCCAAGGGTTTGTACCACCAGTTAACACACTGCCAGTTGCATTCGGGTTGCCAAAATTAGCAAAGGGATCGCCACCATAGGGGCTACTGCTGTTACTACCGCCAGCAATAGCATTGCCTCCACCGGAACTGCTGTCTCCACCAGACAAACCACTGAAAATGCTACCTAAGTTATCTTCACCAACAACTTCCGCTAAGGGACCGAAGGGTGAGTCTTTTAGATTACCAGACTGATTAACGGTACCATTTGACGAAGTATCTGAGTCAGTGGATGCATTGCCAGCACTATCATTGGTGTTTACAGGTGAACTAGCCATTAAAAATACTCCTTACTTTTTGGACAACAATCTTGCAGTACAGAAAAACGTCAAAAAAATAGCCTGCTTTTTGAGTTTGTTCTTTGTTTTTTAAAGCAGGCTATAGCCGTTCTCAGTCAAATCCCATACACTCTCGCCCTCTCTTTGAAAGCCCCTCTTCCAAGGTTGGGAGAGGGGTGCGCTTTAGGGGGCGAAGCTCTCTTGACGGTTGCAGACGCCCCCAAGACTTCGCGATCTTGAGAGCTTTTTGTCTATGACTAAAACAAGAACCGCTATATTTACTTAGACGAATGGCACTTACGCAGGTAAAAAGTTAAGTGGTTGACCAGACATTTCAAAGTTCAAAGTCAAACCTTAAGCACCAAATGGGCTGCCACCACCACCGAATGGATTGCTGCCACTACCACCAAATGGATTGCTACCACCACTAGACTGGTTATCACCTAGAAATGTCTGGGCAGCATCTTGGGGGTTTTGTTGAAACTGACTGGTAAGACCTTGATAGTAAGTTACCTGAGCAGGGTAGTCTTGGGTGTTTTGGGAGCCACCAGCAAATACTGAGTTACCATCGTTGCTACCACCAGCAGTAAAGTTACTTCCTTGGTTTTGTCCGATAGTGTTAGCGATCGTTGAGGCGTTAGCCTTAATGGCATCCGCAACAAACGAGGGGGTTCCATCAGGTATAGAGCTACCAATTAGTGAGTCATCACCACTTTGAGCGGCACTCAAGAAATTATTGAAGTCATCTAAAGAGGGGTTTTTGTCACCAGCATTTGTGCTGCTACCATCATTAGACTGGTTGGAAGTGTCAGCAATGGGTGAAGTTTGAGCTAGATTGCTGTCATCACTGGAAGCTAATTGCGGGAACACGCTGTCATTCCCAGATGGAGTGTTATCAACTGCAATTGGCGCATTACCACCTACAGTCGGCGTAGTATTTGAGGAGTTAGCTAGGCTAACAACTTTGTCCTCTATCTGCGCTCCCAACGTGTCTGTATTTGTGGTATCAATACTACTCAACAAGGAGTTGCGTGTATCATCAGCTGAAACATCGCTACTTACAGGGGAGCTGCTGCCACTGAGGTTAGCGTTAAACGGGTTAATTTTACCAGGATCGCCAAACTCGCTAGCATCAGGGGTGCCACCATTACTAAAAGGCTTAAAGTAGTCGTTCAAATTTTGTTCTAGCTGATCAAAAGGTGACACCTGAGCCACACCGTCACCATTATTACCGCTACCAAATGGGTTACTACCACTGGAGTTGCTGCCGCCTACTGAGCTGCCACCACCGGAGTTACCGGCGTCCATCGGGCTAGCAATAACTGGGCTGCTACCACTGGAGTTGCTGCCACTGTTCGACGGGTTAAAACCAGGATCAAACGGGTTACTGCTACCACTACTGAAGACACTGGTAGGTACACTGACACCATTTTCACTGAGGCTGGAGTTAACTAGTTGGTCAGTTTGAACCCTGTCCTGAAACGATACAGACTGGCTTGCGCTGCCAAAATCGATGCCACCAAAGTTGGCACTACCAGAACTGCTAGTACTACCGCCACCAAAACCTCCAGCACTGCCGCCACTAGTGTCTGCACTAAAGGAGCTACCGCCACCAAACGGGTTACTACCACTAGAGGAAATATCGCTGACTGGGCTGCTGCCAGTGTTACCGCCACCAAAACTTCCAGCACTGCCGCCACTAGTGTCTGCACTAAAGGAGCTACCGCCACCAAACGGGTTACTACCACTAGAGGAGATACCGCTGACTGGGCTGCTGCCAGTGTTATCGCCACCGCCAGAGTTGTTAAGACTAGCCCAAGGGTTTGTACCACCAGTGAATACATTGCCACTAGCATTTGGGTTACCAAAGTTAGCAAAGGGATTCCCGCCATATGGGCTATCACCACTACTACTATTAGCTTGCCCAGCACCACCAGACTGATTACCAGTCGCACTTGCAAAGCCGGCTGATACATTATCCAAAGAAGTAACTTCACTCAATCGACCCCAAGGAGAGTCTTTCAGCACGCTATCGCCATTACCACTAGTAGATGAGTTGCCACCATTTAAATTGTCAGTTGCCATTAGGAATAATCCTCGAATTGTCAGGGTAATCGCTTAAACACAGGTAAATTAAATAGACAAAAAACCTGCTTCTTTAATTTTTTATTGCGTTTTAATCGCCGTATAAAGTAGTATTTACTTGATTCAGAAAAGTCTGTTGCCTGCTTTGTAAGTAAGTTTCCGTTAAGACACACAACTATGCATTGGGGCTATTAATGCTTAGGAGTCAGCTTCTATTAGGTTTTACAGCAAAGCAATATTTGTTTACATATTGATGTCTTTTTGTACAAACCTGTTTAAAGCATTTAACCCAAAAATTATACGAATCCTAAGGAAATGTATTTTTGGCTACTAACTACTAACAAATTTAAGAATTTTTAACTATAAAAACAATAGAGTTTCTTTGGATATACTTATCAAATCTTTAGATATTTATGTAATAATTTGGTATGCAATCAGTCCTGAGCCATTATCGCTCTTCACCTGTATGACTTTTAAGAAATCAAGTTATATCAACTATTTCGGCAAAATCTCTTTCCAAAGTTGACGGTATGAATGCTAATAGCTGAATGCTTACAGAATTTGGATGTTTTTTATCTTGAGAAAAAAATATTAAAAATATCGTACTGTAGAGAAATAATGTAAGCAATCAGATGTCAGCCTGTATTTCATTTAAACAGCAAGCCAGTCACCTACAGAAAAAATCCTTATGGTGACTGGCGTTCCACTATTACAGGCATTTTTAGATGTATGGATCACAGATACAGCAATTTTCACTCTCTATGAACCACAGTCGTAGGGGCGAACGACCGTGACGCTCGTACCCCAACTCGAGTCGGAGAAGCGTCTCCCTTTGGGAGAAGATCTCCCCTACGACTGTGGTATAATTACCTAAAAATTGCTGTAAGCTAGATGGTATCTGGGTATATCCGATATGATCCCAAAGAAAGCCCGTACACCAGTGACGTAGTTCATCAATATGAAAACTGCTGTACGTTGGTGTCTGATGTCAATCTGTAAAAAAGGGCTTCACTCATTTTTGCTTAGAGAGCGACTGTTGATAGCTGACTAAATAGCAGATACCAAAGCAGGTTGAGCTGACCAGCGACCAACGATTTTGCCAATAACGGACATTTCCTGAACCAAACGGTCAAACTTTTCAGGAGTGAGAGATTGAGGTCCATCAGATAAAGCTTTCGCCGGATTGGGGTGAACTTCAATCATCAACGAATCTGTACCTGCGGCGATCGCTGCCATTGCCATAGCTGGAACATACTCAGATTTACCCGTACCATGACTAGGATCAATCATAATTGGTAGGTGTGTGAGTGTTCTCAATACAGGAATCACTGACAGATCTAAAGTGTTGCGAGTATATTTGGCATCAAAAGTTCTCACACCGCGCTCGCAAAGAATCACATTCGGATTTCCTGCTGCCAGAAGATATTCTGCTGCCATCAACCACTCATCAATCGTAGCTGCCATACCTCGCTTAAGCAGCACAGGTTTGCCTTGAGCGCCCACCTTTTTGAGCAACGAGAAGTTTTGCATATTTCTCGCTCCGATCTGGATAATATCAGCAGTTTTAGCCACGACTGACAAATCGGCAGCATCCATCAGTTCTGTGATAATGCCCAAACCTGTAGCTTCACGGGCTGCTGCTAATAAATCTAAAGCACTTTCACCATGTCCTTGAAATGCATAGGGCGAGGAGCGAGGTTTGTAAGCTCCGCCACGTAGGAAATGGGCTCCGGCTGCCTTAACCCGCGTTGCCGTCTCCACAATCATTTCTTCATTCTCAACCGAACAAGGTCCAGCAGTTAGCACAATTGGATGCTGCTCACCGAAATGAATGTCACCATTCGGTGTAGATACAACAACAGAGCTAGCGTCGCCATGACGGAATTCTCGACTCACCCGCTTGAAAGGTTTCTCTACTCGCAATACTTGCTCAATCCAAGGGCTGCTATTCTGAATTTGCATCCGATCCAAGGTAGCAGTATCACCAATTAAACCGAGAATAACTTTGTGTTCACCGACGCTTTTTTCTACTGTGACTCCAAAAGTTTGGTGCAACTCTAGGGCGATCCGAGTTATTTCTTCAGCAGGTGTGCCACCTTTAATAACTACAATCATGAAATTTTAACCTCTATATAGTTGATTGGGAAATTAGGGAATTGTTAAGGTGTTAATTGTTTTCATAACCAAAGAAAGGGAGAGCCGCTTAACGACTCATAATTAACCATTAACAGTAGATATTTCCAACAATTAATTATGCGTTCGTTGAAATCTTTGCTAGGGGGAACAGCCCTGACGCTCGTTCGCGGAGCGTCTCCCCTTGGGAGAAGACTCGCTAACGCTGCGCTAACGGGTGACGCTCGTGCC
>JAQYWO010000163.1 GCA_029379215.1 Rhizonema sp. PD37 | reverse complement strand
TTACATAATATCGATATCTCTGTATAATGTGAGTACATTAATAATCAGAAATTTCAATGAAGTTATCTCAACAATGCTCTAAAAATATCGACCATCTAGCGGACAGTATTGCTCGTTTAATTGCTAGATACCCAAGCCAATCTCAGTATATGCACGCCTTTTTTAGAAAGCACTACGAGCGATTAAAAAGTCAAAGTGATGATATAACAACACAATACGACTTGGAATTTATTAACCAACTAGGCGATGTTCAAAAAGTACCAGAACACACACGCGAATCAATCGCTACCTTGATAGATTCGCGACTTGCAAATAACTCGAATTGGGTACAAGGTCAAATTGATTCGCGACCTGCGAATAACTCCGATTGGCTACTTGGTCAAATTGATGACCTGTTCAAAAAACAAGAATATTCTGATAGAGAACTATTCAATCAAATTAAGAACTTAGTACAATCAAAGCCGAAAAATGCAGCAGCTTTAATGGATAAAACTTTGAACATGTGTGAAAACTTGATTGGTCAGTTAACCTGTTTTACCCGAATGTCCTCATAGAATAGTCATCCGGTGAAGCACCTATACCAGTTGCTTCGCAGTATGGAGTAGGCTTCTAGTTAATTCTAGAATTTCCTTAGAGGTACTCTGTATTATCAATTTCCCTCGACAACGTTTTATACTGTACGTTTGCTCCTGCTTGTCTGTGTGAGAGGAATTAATGCGAGTCAAGGAAAGGAATAGGGTGATCGGCAATCTTTTGCACCATTTTTCGGTAGTCTGTAAGACATAGGAGTGCAGAGGGGTGTGCGTATATTTGAATCTGTTGCTTCGGCATACCGTCAACAAACTCGTTAAAATTTTCAATTGATTCGTGACAAGTTAAGGAAATAAGATATTTATCAAAGGTAGAGGAAAAAGATATAAATAAAGAATGTGATACTGTATCCATCAACACCAGTTTAAGACATAAAGTTATTAATACTCTTGGGTTGCATCTTTAGCAATTCCCAATGCCTTATAGCTTTTCGTTAACTCTTCCCAAAGAGCCTGAATTTGCTCGTAGGATTGTTGGGGAGAAAGTTTGCCCCTAGTCTCTAGATTGCAGATATAACCAACACGTTGAGAAAATTCTTGCATATTAGCATTAAAAACAAGGTTTTCTGGGTTAAATTTACCTTGGTATTGGTAGCGCTGGTAAAGAAAGTTATTTTTTTCTACTTGATTGCCGTTAGTCATGACACACTCTTTTTTTTAATAGTTTTGTGTTTTCTTATTACTTTTACTTTATCCAGCAACAATAATAAAAGCAAATATTCTTATTTATCAAGTCAATAAAAAAAAATTATGAAAGATTTTGCTGTGCGGGAGTGAATTAATGTTGAGGATACAAGTTGGGGTGTAAGGAGAGAAGTGCTTTGCTTCCGCCTTTCCCACATTTAGGCGCGACTGACGTTATCAGGGCTACGCCAACCACTTATGACTTCGCAGTACCATTTTAGGAAAGCTATTTCAAACTGTGATGGAGTGGAGAAGATGCCTGTACGTCGAACCTTGTTGAACTCTGATGTCCAACTTTCTTATTTAGAGTGGAACCAGAGCCAAGAACCATTATTACTGTTACACGGCTTGGGCGACCACGCCTTGGTTTGGTCTAGCTTGGGAAATGACTTGGCTTCGTACTACCACATAGTTGCGCCAGATATGCGAGGTCATGGCGAAAGCAGCAAGCCAGACAGGGATTATACGTTTGAGAGTGCGATCGCTGACTTAGAAGCACTGATGGATCACTTGGGATGGTCGAGCGCTCATGTTGTTGCTCATTCTTGGACAGGCAAATTAGCAGCCATTTGGGCAAAGCAAAATCCACAACGATTGCTGAGTATTATTCTGGTAGATCCAATCTTCATCTGGAGTCTGCCCAGTTTTTTCAAAGTCACATTTCCTATTTTTTATCGCGTTTTACCTTTCCTCAAAGGTATGGGTCCGTTTGCCAATTACGAGGAAGCTGAAAAACAAGCACGTCAGTTAAACCAATATCAGGGATGGAGTGACTTACAGCAGCAAGTTTTCCATGCAGGAATCGAACAAAACGGAAATGGTTATTGGGGTAGCAAGTTTACAGTTTCAGCCCGTAATGGGATTTTTGCGGAAGTCATGCGAGTTCCTGGCTTGACCGTTCCAATTGACACTCCTACCCTCTTCGTACAGCCAGAAAAAGGTGTTAATCGTAAAGAGTGGCAATTAAAGCCGTACAAAACTTATCTAAAAAACTTACGAATATGCCAAGTTCCAGGTAATCATTGGCCTTTTTTGACGCAGCCATTTATCTTTAACCAAACTGTGAAAAATTTTTTGCTTGAGTCCAGATAAAAGATCTGCCCATGCTGCTTCCATAAAGGTGCTGTAGATGTTGAAGAACGTAGGGCTTTTGAACGTTCAAAGCAAATACAACTTTTAGTCAAAAAGATATTCAGCAATACACGCAATGTGCCAGGTTTTCGCTTATTAAATCTTGGGCAATTTAAGCGGAGTGATTGTCAGCAAAATCTAGATTTAACGGCATACCAGAGAAGTATTATTATTGGCGTGAAGAAGAAATCAGCAGGTTTAAGAAGGCAGAAGTACGTTCAAAGTAGCGTCTCCGACAGGAGAAGGCAGCTATGCTGCTATGTATCCCCATAAATAAATTCAGGGGATTTACTAAGGACGCAGTATTCGCGGATCGCTACGCCGGAACGAAATACATATTTTTTTTGTTTTTCATAACTAAAGTTAGGGGCGCTACTCCCAGTGGCCGAAGAGCACATCCGAGCGATTTCTTCCCTTCTGCCCTCTGCCTTTCTTCGGTAATTCTAGATGAAGCCTTAAAAGATAGGTTAGAGAAGAAGCCATTTGCTGACTTTAAATTAGAAGATTATTCCCAAGGTTCGCCGGCTAAATTTAGAACAATCCCGAATAATTTGTAGTTGAGTACGGCGAGGGATGCGATACATAGCTATTTGGCAATAGGGTAGGCGATCGCACTCAAATGACATACATCTTTAACGAAATCGCTATTAACCTATGCCTTTGGCAACGGCGCACATCCGTATTGCCAATAATCCAAATCCACACATCCCTACGCTCCCATTCCAGAATACCGCTTCAACCCCCGTCGCCACAGCCAGCGATTTATACCCAAAATCAACAATATCCAACCTACCATTGACACAAATCCCCGCGTGACATCGACAGGTAACCCCACTAAGAGACTTGCAGGAAAATTAAGCAAGTAAGGAAAAGGCGTCCAAAGCGCCGCAACCCTTACAGGTTCGGGAAAAACTGTCAAGGGTGCAATAAAACCAGACAAAAATAAGTAGAACAGAAACCAGATATTTTCTAAAGCGCTAGCCCTCTCTGTCCAAAAGGCAAACATCGCTAAGGTGTACTGAATGAGAAAGCGCAGGGCAAACGCCAGTACTATCGCCAAAGAAAATAGTAACAAATTACCCAAACTCGGTAGCCAAAGCGCCTGAGGATAAAGTAGAAAAAATAACCCTATTAACAAGAAGACAAACGGTGTTCGAGCAGCTCTTTCAGAAACATGAGACGCAATGTGATGCCATACTGGGTCGAGGGGTTGTAACAACCGAGATGAAAGCCTTCCTTCCACTACTTCCCCTTCAAATTCAAAAATTACCCAGACAACTGTAATTTGCCTGACAATGAAAACGGCAAGAAAGTAACGGGCAAAATCTACGGCAGGCAAACCAAACTGTCCACCTTGTGCTGCCTGTGTCCAAACGCCCATCATAATAATCGGCAAAGATCCAGACAAAACCCATAAAATTAACTCAGCTCGATACTCAACCATATAGGCGTAGTAAACGGAAAGCATTATTAAAGCTTTTTTGAAGATGTGTTGCATCTGTTTTTAAAAAGAACTACTCTCTACTCCAAGGGCGGGTTTGACATGATTGTTCGTTTTTACTGACAAGTTACTAGATGAAACCCGCCCCTACTAACAATTAACTATTAACGACCCCTGCCTGGAAAACTCGTCCAATGACTTCTTCCACGGGTGCTTCGGTTACTGTTAAATCAATAACTTCTAAATCAGCTAGAATTCGCGCCACGGTGCGGGTCAGGTCTTCTCGCTGTACCATAAAACACACTGATCGCCCATCTATATGTCGTAGATCGCCGTAGAACATGAGTTTTTCTCTGGGGACAGGTTGCGCGAGTTCTAAATAAACTTCCCGGTAAGGTGCAAATTGATCTAGTAATTTATCCAAGCCTCCGTCATAGATTAACTGCCCCTGGTGAATGAGCAGCACCCGTTGACATAAAGCTGTAATATCTGCCATATAATGGCTAGTTAACAGCACCGTCGCCTGATAGCGCTGATTGTACTCCCGCAAGAAATCACGCACCCCTACTTGAGCATTGACATCCAATCCCAAAGTTGGTTCATCCAGAAACAGAACTTGAGGACGGTGTAAAAGTGCTGCTAAGAGTTCCGCTTTCATTCGCTCACCCAAAGACAGTTTTCGTACTGCTTGGGTAAGTTTGCCAGACAATGAAAGCATTTCAGTTAGTTCTCCTACCCGCTGTTGAAACTCTCTGTCAGAAATGTTGTAAACAGCCGCGTTGATTTTCAAAGAATCTATTGCAGGCAGATCCCAAATCAACTGCTGCTTTTGCCCCATCACTAAAGTAATTTTTTGCAAAAATGCTTCTTGGCGACGGAATGGAACAGATCCTGCGACTCTAACTTGTCCTTGAGAAGGATGAACTAACCCCGTGAGCATTTTGAGTGTTGTGGTTTTACCAGCACCATTAGGTCCTAAAAACCCTACGACTTCTCCCGGTTCAATTTCAAAGGAAATATCTTGAACTGCTTTGATTTCGCGATATTGTCGGCGGAAAAAGTGGGATACAGTCCCGACAATGCCTGGTTCTTTGACAGCGACAGGATAAAATTTACTCAGATTTTCAGCCAAAATAATCGCCATAGATTTTATTTTCGGTAATGCACAACCAAAAATTCCAGATTTCTTAACGTAAATGACCTGAGCGCAAAATACTAATAATCAACCACAGACTTAATAGACTTGCAGTAGCAAATAGCACATTTGCAATTAAAGAGAGTTGAGATGTCTGTGCATTGCTAGAGATCAGCGCCGCACCCATAATCAGCGAACCCACCAAAATGCTAAAAGAAAGACGATTGGCAGAATCATCTAACGTACGGCGCAAACCATCTAAACCGCGAATCGATAAATTCCACTGTAAGGTTTCTGAGGTAATCCGCTCTAGGAATAACTCAATTTGCCGAGGAGATTGTAAAGACAAACTTTTGAGATCTAGTGCTGTTCTGAGAAGCGATCGCAAAGGACTGGCCCCAAACAATTGTCGGCGAAACAAGTCTGTAAGTAACGGCTGAGCTTCTTCGATAAAATTGATATCTGGATTAAATCCTCGCGCCACTCCTTCCAAATTAGCTAAGGTTTTGGCATACAAACCCATATTACTAGGCAAGCGAATTTTATTATTGCGGGTAATTTGTAAAACTTCGTAAATAATCATACTAAAATTTATTTGCGATAAATTCAAGTTATGATACTTTTTCAACATCCGGTCATAATCACTTTCCAAACGAGACAGATTGATTGGCTGAGGGGAATCTGATATTTGTAAAGTTAACTGAGCGCACCTTTGAGCATCTAGATCGACAATTGCCAACAACATTTCTGTTAATACCTGTTGCGTGCGGGGATCAAGTCGTCCCACCATACCACAGTCTAAAAGGGCAATACGACCATCTTTGAGATAAAACAAATTCCCAGGATGGGGATCAGCGTGGAAAAAGCCATCTATGTAGAGTTGTTTAAAGAATACGCGAAACAAAAGCGAAGTAATTGCTTTGCGTTCTTCTACAGGATCTTTGCCGTTTTTTGCGGCATTGAGATTTGCTGATAGTAAGGGAACTCCATCTAGCCACTCCATGACCAGTAATTTGGCTGTTGTCAAATCCCAGTAAATTTTGGCAACGACTATTTGTGAGGGGTCGTACCAGGTACTTTGAGATAAATTCTGCCGTAATTGGTCGGTAAAATCGGCTTCTCGGATGAAATCTAACTCAGCTTCCAGTGCTTTGGTAAATTCTTCAGCTGTAGATTTTATTTCGTAATTTTGTCCAAATTCAGTCCGCGCAACCAAATCGGCAATCCCTTGAATCAAGGCAATATCTTGGGCAATCGTCAGATCGATTCCCGGACGTTGCACTTTTAAAGCAACTTCCCGACCATCTGCAAGTGTAGCTCTGTGTGTTTGGGCGATCGATCCTGCGGCAACTGGAATCGGATTGATGACCGCGAAGGTTTCTTCTAAAGGGCGTTTCAGTTGTTGGCGGATGACGATTTCTATTGCAGACCAAGGAACTGCGGGTACTTCGTCTTGTAGCGTTGATAGTTCATCAATATATGCTGCGTTCAACAGATCCGGACGGGTCGAAAGCAGCTGACCGAGTTTGACGTACACTGGTCCCAAATCCACCAAAATGTTTTTTAAAACAGCAGGTGTAGGTAGCTGGGGTTCATCGGCTTTACCAAGGGTAATCAGCCGTCGCATATAGTCCCAACCATTGCGAAGCAGTACTTCAATAATATCTCTTTGACGGGGAACAGTTTGGGTTAAGAACATGCGTATGAGGAAGTGGGGGTGGGGAATAGAAAGTGAGGGAACAGGGAGGGGAGTAAGGGAGAGAGTCGGGGAAAATCACCGGGTAACCCCTTTTTCCCCATTCTCCTGATCTTCCTTACTCCTGTACGGGCGGGTTTCACATGCGGGTCGGATGTACCCAGATGTGATCTATAATTAAACCGAACCCTACTCACTCCCTATTATCCAGGTTATACTTGAAGTAGAACGTTTCCTGCTTCTGCCCAGAGTTTAGGATTTACAGTAGATTGGTAAATCTGGCATCACCTTGTAAGGTTTTGAGAATCTGCTTGATTTCTTGGGTCCGGTCTTTTTTGACAACGAGGGTGACGTTGCGATCGCGCACGATCACCACATCCTCTAACCCAATAGTAACAATGACATCCTCTGGATTTGTAGCATAAACAATTGCACCCTGAGTGTCTAATCCAACGTGGGTGGCCATTTCTACATTTGGATGATCTTCTTTTTTAAGTAAACGCTCGATCGCATTCCAATCTCCTAAATCATCCCAACCAAAGTCCACGGGTAAGACATATGCCAAGTTGGTCTTTTCCATCAGGGCATAGTCTATACTCTTTTTCGGTAGGTCTGGGTAGATGTCTGGACCGTATTTCTCGAGCGGTTCGATGATTTCCGGAGCGTAGATATGCAGTTCCTTCAGAACGACGCCTGCCCTAAAAATAAACATCCCACTATTCCAGCTAAAGCGTCCTGTAGATAGAAAACTTTCTGCTGTTGGACGGTCGGGCTTTTCGGTAAAACGGTTGACGTGATAAGCATGGATGTCATCAAAGCTACTAATCTTTTCACCCTGTTCTATGTAACCATAACCAGTTGAGGGAAAGGTAGGCTTGATGCCCAATGTAACAATTGCTGCAGTGCTGGCTGCCAGTTCTGTGGCAACATTTAGTGTGTTTATAAATGCTTCTTGGTCACCAATCCAGTGATCTGCCGGAAAAAAGCCAATAACAGCGTCTTCTCCGTAACGTTTTTTGATTTCCAAGCTTGTCCAGGCCACTGCTGCTGCAGTATCCCTTCCCTGTGACTCTACTAGTAAGTTGGTAGATGGCAATTCGGGCAGTTGTTCTCGAACACCCTGAGATATTGAGGAGGAAGTGATGACCCACAAATTTTCCCAACCGCCAGCAAGCGAAAGCAGTCTGTCAGCAGTTGATTGTAGAAGACTTCTGTTGCTACCATCAAGGCTTAAAAATTGCTTTGGTCGTTCTAAGCGACTTAAAGGCCAAAAACGCTCACCTTTACCGCCGGCTAGAATTACAGGGAATAAGGAGCTAATCATGTTGTCATAGGAACTTACTGAGGAACACTACAAGTGTACTGTGACCTTTTCCACTAGTAATATTTTCAGCTTCGATTAACATAGCCTTTAGGTAGTGGTTGAGTGGGGAGAGAGGAGTGGTAAAACAAGTAGCTCGCAGCAAGGATAGTCAAGGTAAGTTTGAAAAAGCACAACGGTTGCCAGATCAAGTGATGCCACAGGCAACGAATGAAACTCGTAACTCCGTAGAATCTACGAGTTCCATTCCTAGCCAGCTTTACTACAGGCTTGGGTTGACCATGCCTCGATGGTTATTTTGGATACTCACGGTTTTTGTGGGGATGACTTTATCGGGATTGCTGATATCAACCTTGGCGCTGTGGACTCCGCTTTGGAGTGATATTGACAGAACAGATGAAGACTTGGGTATTGGTGCGAAAGATACACAAAAAACACCATTGCCCTCAGATCTGTGGAGCAATATCTCCCAATATCGCCTCACACGACCAATAAATATTTTAGTTTTGGGAATTGCACCAGTTCCAGGCACTGTTGATGGTTCACCGGAAAGTTTTGCCGGTCATAGCGCTACTATGCTGCTGGTACGATTCAACCCCAGCGACAAATCAATCCGTGTGCTTTCAATTCCTCAAGATACCATGACAGCAATTCCAGAAAAGGGATTAAATAAGGTATCTGATGCTAATCTCCAAGGTGGTCCAGTCTTGGCGGCGCGGGTTGTTAGCCGGACTTTAAATAATGCACCAATTGACCGTTACATTCGCATCACGACAAGTGGTTTACGCCAGTTAGTAGACCAGTTGGGAGGAGTTGAAGTCTTTGTTCCCCAACCAATGGTACATAAAGACGATGCTAAAGGGCTTTCGGTTAATTTAGTCAAGGGCTGGCAAACCCTGAATGGCGAACAAGCAGAAGAGTTTACTCGGTACCGTGATCTTGGTATGGGGGATTTACTAAGAGTGCAGAGACAGCAAGCTCTGTTAATCGGGTTGCGCGATCGCCTCAGTAGTCCCACTGTCATCACCAAGTTGCCTCAAATAGTTCGGATGACTCGCAAATACTTTGACACTAATTTAAAGTTAGAAGAAATGATGGCGCTGCTCAATCTTTCCCTCAACACAGGGGAAGATAATATGCAAATGACCTTGTTACCCGGTACTTTTAGCCGTTTCAGTAAAGATCCTAATAGCTATTGGCTGAATCTAACCGGACAAACAGGCTTGTTGAATGATTATGCCGGAGTGACAATCGCTGGTTTGAAGCCAGATGCGCGATCGCTCCTCACCCTCAGAATAGCGATTCAAAATGCTTCCGGGCAACCCCAGCAAACTCAAAAAGTTATCAACTATCTTAAACAAAAAGGCTTTACCCAGGTTTACGAAGTGTCAGCCTGGCCCGATCCCCAAAAAGAAACTCAAATTATCGCTCAAAAAGGCAACCCACAAGCAGGACTTGAACTCCAACAAGTCTTGGGCTTGGGACACATTCAAGTGTCCGCAACTGGCGATCTAGAATCCGATTTGACAATCCAAATAGGTAAAGATTGGAATAAATAGTGGTTAGTAGAGGCGGGTTTCATCTAGTAACTTGTCAGTAAAAACGAACAATCCTGTCAAACACGCCTTAATGTAGGGGGCGGGTTTCATCTCGTAACTTGTCACTAAAAACGAACAATCCTGTCAAACCCGCCCCTACTTTTTGACAATTAACAATTAACAATTAACAATTAACAACTGATGACCAACCACCAACAGCTTTGTTATGAAAAAAATTTTGCTTCGCCTTTTTAGTTTAATTGTGACTTTGTGCCTTGCCTTTTTATGGATAATGCTGAATCCCCATCCGGCTGTGGCACAAACAAAGACTATTAATTATAGCAATGCTCATTTAGAAAATCGAGATTTTTCGCACACTGATTTGACAGGTGCTACTTTTGTAGCCGCAGAAATGCGGGGGGCTAATTTTCAAGGGGCTGATTTAACCAATGCAATTCTTACCAAGGGAGTTTTACTCAAAGCAAATTTGGAAGGAGCTAACTTGACCGGTGCTTTGGTTGATCGCGTCACTATGGATAGTGCTAATCTAAAAAATGCGATATTTCTTGAAGCCGTTATGACACGTAGCCGCTTCTTCGATGCGGTAATTACTGGTGCTGATTTTACTGACGCTTTGATCGACCGCTATCAAGTAGCAATCATGTGTGAGAAGGCTGACGGGATCAATCCCGTGACAGGTGTTTCTACACGAGATAGTTTGGGATGTAGATAGTTGTTAATAAAACAACAACCAAGTAGGGGCGGGTTTGACAAGATTGTTCGTTTTTAGTGACAAGTTACTAAATAAAACCCGCCCCTACTACTCACAAAAGACATTTTGTCAAAAATACCCTGACAGATGGCTAAATTTCAGGTTAAATATTCACAGATGATCAGCGCTGTCAGTCAAGTGGTCGGGGATTATTCGTGACAAAACAACAAGCCTCTCGTTCTATTGCTAAGATTGCGGGAATTGTCGCCGCTGCTACTTTAATTAGTAAAGTTTTCGGTCTGGTGCGGAACCAAGTAGTGGCAGCCGCTTTCGGTTTGGGGCCAGCTGCCGATGCTTTTACCTACGCCTATACGATTCCAGGTTTTCTGCTGATACTGTTAGGCGGTATTAACGGACCATTTTACAGTGCGATCGTCAGTGTCTTAGCCAAGCGCAGGCAGGAGGAAGCAGCTCCTTTGGTTGAAACAATTACAACGCTTATTGGTGGTATACTGCTTGTCGTTACCATTTTTTTGGTGATTCTTGCGCCTGAGTTGATTGACTTGTTTGCACCTGGTTTAAAACTTGCTCACAAAGAGTTGGTAAGGGCGATCGCGATCCAACAACTGCAAATTATGGCACCAATGGCAGTCTTCGCGGGACTCATTGGCATTGGTTTTGGAGTTCTCAACGCTGCAAATCAATTCTGGCTCCCTTCCATTAGTCCATTATTCTCTAGTATTACCGTTATTATCGGTGTGTGTGTCTTATATCTACAAGTAGGCAATAAGATTAGCAATCTTGAATATGCTCAAACCGGAGGAATGGTTTTAGCGATCGGAACCCTATCCGGAGCAGTTTTGCAATGGTTCATGCAGTTTATTGTTCAAGCGCAAGCTGGTTTGGGTAGATTACGGCTGAGATTTGATTTTAAGCTGCCTGGAGTGAGCGAGGTGGTTAAAATCATGCTACCAGCCACGTTTTCCTCTGGAATGTTGCAAATCAACCTCTACACGGATTTGTTTTTCGCGTCCTTGCTTCCTGCTTCAGGTGTTGCTGCTGCTTTAAGTAATGCATCACTACTAATGCAAACTCCCTTGGGAATTATTTCCGGCGTGATTTTAGTTCCCTTATTGCCAATATTTTCTCGACTTACCGATCCTCAACATTGGCACGAACTCAAATTACGCATTCGTCAAGGACTCATCCTTTCTGCTTTCACCATGTTACCACTAGGTGCGTTGATGGTGACTTTGTCCGTCCCGATTGTGCGAGTCATTTACGAACGCGGTGCTTTCAATAAAGCAGACTCAGCATTGGTTGCTTCTCTGTTAGTTGCTAACGGCATTGGGATGTTTGTTTATTTGGCACGTGATGTCTTAGTGCGGGTGTTTTATGCCTTGGGTGATGGTCAGACACCTTTTCGCGTTAGCATGGTTAATATCTTACTCAACGGTTTCTTAGATTACTTTTTGATTAAACCTTTTGGTGCACCTGGTTTGGTGTTGGCAACTGTGGGGGTAAATTGCGGTTCGGTATTGATGCTGTTATGGTTGCTAAATCGCAAGCTGAATGGGTTACCTTGGCAGGAGTGGAGCTTTCCCATTTTGGGTTTGACTGCGGGTAGCATGGTGGCAGGGGTAGCAAGCTTTGCAACTTTACAAGTTTGTGAGCAGTTTTTAGGGAAAAATGGTTTGCTCATTCAGTTGTTGCAATTATCGATAGCAGGTTTAGTTGGTTTATGCGTTTTTGCTGCGCTCGCCGCTTGGATGAAATTGCCAGAGGTAAATGTTTTTGTTGCTCATCTGCGTCAGCGGTTTTTGAAAAAATAGAGATTGGCTCATCATCCCCCGCCCAAAGTACGGGATACAGGCGGCAGCTTTCCTGGGGAAGCTTCCCGAAAAGTCTGCGGGAGAGAGTACTCAAGGGAAAGCTCGCCGGACGTGAAATCTGCCGGACAGAATCCTCTGTCCGGCGAGTTTCACGGAAACTTCCGTCCGGCAGACTTTTCCCGGAAACGTGCCTTCGCTGTGCGCCTGTCCCTCAAGGGTTTTCTGCATTTTTCTTATGATTTCCAGCCGCTACACCTATAGCACTAATTCACTTACTACCAAAATCCTCAACTCCGTCACCCGCTTTAAAGCCTCATCATTAGTCAAAAAAGCCTCACATCCAGCTGTTAAAGCCGAAGCAATCTGCAAAGCATCAGGTAACTGAAGGTTATAACGCACCCGAATTCTTGCGGCTGCTCGTGCAATAGCAGCTTCAATCTTCACAAAAACGACTTCATTATTAAGCAATACATCAACAAAAGCCTGTTCTAAATCCACCAACTCCAGACGTAGTGCACCCACCAAACATTCTGATAATGTGATCGGCGATGCTACTGGTGTAATATCGGCTTCCAATCGCTCAAAAATTGGATCGACAAAATCTACAAATCGTGGATTTCGTTCTACAAAATAAATCACAGGGGCTGTATCAAGAAATAGAGAAGAAACTCCCGTTAACGCATCACTTATCTTCATTACTCTCGCTTTAACAACCCTTCTCGATGCTCGTCACCTTCTTTTCGAATCCGCGAAACCCATTCCTGAGCATCCTCACCTAATAATGGATAGGGTGCCATCCCCTTCAAATCGCTCCACTTGCGTAGTGGCTGCGATGGAGCGAGGTGGTTTTTTACCCTATCCACTAAATACTCCATCACTGTCAATTGCTCTTGAGGAGTCAGTTGGTCAATCTCGTTGAAAATGTTCTGTAGTGATAGACTCATCAACTTAACTTTCATAACTGCTGTAGATTCTAGCACCTTCATCCTTTGTGAAGTACCACGGCTTAGCTTCGCTTGAGTTTTGGTGCGCTTGCCGCTTGGATGAAATTGCCAGAGGTAAATGTTTTTGTTGCTCATCTGCGTCAGCGGTTTTTGAAAAAATAGAGAATGCACCCCGCGCTCTGTGCGACGGGGCTTCTCCCTATCTTATGTACACAAAAAATCGTCTACATAAGATTAATGTGTATTTGACTGGCAAACTAACAACAAAGAATGTGTGTATTTTAAATTGCCTGTAGAGTGTTCACCCTTTTGGGTGAATGACTTTCACCCACTCAGTTAATCCAAGTGTGTGAGGTTGAATTTTGGGAAAAAGGAGATTCTAGTACTAGAGAACATTAATGAATTGCATTTAACTAACTGTGAGGAAAAACTTTATGAAACTTATTAAATTAGCCACCTCTGCGATCGCTGTTGCAACTGTAATCCTCTCTGCTGGAATTGCCAGCGCTCAAACAGCCACAACATCGACCATGACAACGACAACAAACGATAACAACGGTAACTATAGTTCCCAAACAACCACAACACGTAGCACGAACGATAACGACAGCGCTCAAACAAACACGACATTAACCACAGCAGATGCAACACGCGGTATGAATGGTAGCTACATCGGTGCTGGTATTTCTGCTGGTGTAACGAATGGTGGCAGACAAAACGATGCGGCAACTTTAGGTGGAAATGTTCAAGGACGATACGCCATCAAGAACACACCTGTTTCAATTCGCGGTGCGGCTCTATTTGGTGGTGATTCCGTAGCAATTGTACCAACACTGACTTACGATGCACCCATTGCTAAAAACACTAATCTTTACATCGGTGGTGGCTATGCTTTTCAAACAGAAAACGGTCAAGCAAGCCAGTTAGGAAATCAGAATGCTCCTGTCCTCACCCTTGGTGCTGAATCACAAGTTGCCAAAAACACTGTCATCTATACCGATGCTAAATGGGGGATTGATGCTTATAAGGGTAGTGATGCTGATGCTATAAGCTTACAAGCAGGAGTGGGATATCGCTTCTAGTAAACAATTAGCAGAAGGAAATATGTATAAGAATTCGTCTTCTGCACAGCAATTGAAGTAGACAGCCCACAAGTAGCAGTGTGAATCAGTCACCCTGCTACTTTTTTTAGAGATAGGATGACTGCAACGTACTTTTAGATACCAATACAATTCAGTTGAGACTGTTTTCGCCCAAATCTTGATTCGGAATGCATTATAACCTACTACGCGACTTATGTCAATAAAAATTCGCCCTCATAAAGGCTGTTTTACCAAAAATAATGATGTAAACATTAAGACTTTTTCTTATCTTTTAAAGATTCTGTAACAGTAGACTCAAGCTTGCCCAGTCGGCGTGCTATTTCGTCGGTTGATACTCCGGAATCTGCCAAGTTCCGAATCTCTACAATTTCATCCTCAGTTAAGAATTTTTGCTTCGCTAAAAAATCAGACATTTGTTGATCTGTTGGTTCTGTCATCTTTTTTTACCTCGTAGTTTCTCTATTATATTGCTACTTTGGTATCGCTTATGGTCTAGGCGAACTTCTTCTGAAAGCCCCAACATAGAAGTTTTAAAGAATGCATCAATAATTCAGACTACTAATATTACTACTCCGGTAGTCTTTCAATTATACGAAAAATTTGTGAGCAAAGCACGACGGCTTAACTTCACGTAAGTCTTCACTGTTTCGTAGGGCATTTCTAAATCTTGAGCTATGACCTGTAGCGACTCTCCCATTTCCCGACGTGCCAAGATCGTTGCCCATTTGGATGCTATCTCAATTGCGCGATCGCCTCCAGTGCGTTGGCGTTGAGCTTTGAAGATTTCGGTTAAATCCTCTATTCTTTTTGCCAGTACAATCTGTACATCAGGTACATTTGACGTCACTTGCGATGACCAACCCAAGCGTGTTTGACCTAAACCGAAGGTCGTTTTGTGACCAGTACCGCAGTAGGGAGCAAACTGCCCCAAAGCGTAAAATAATTGCTGAAACTTAGGTTGCTCGGATGCAACTTTTGTCAAACCAAACTCAATTGCCCCAGTGAATCCTGTCACCGCCCCTTTCTTACCTGCAAGTACTTTTGTCGATGTCAGTTGGTAGCGATGAATGAGTACACAATCATCCACCCAAGCCAGAAACGCTTCCTGGTCAACTTGCATACCAGAAAAATGATTCCACCTACGTAGGTAGCTATGAAACACATTCACTGGCATCGGCAGAGGCAGGTGATGATTTTTACGACGAAAACTTGTAGGAGTCAGAAATCGCAGCGTAACAGTCTCACCATGCTCAGAATTTAGGAGATGGACATAAGTTGTCGGATGAATCATCTGACAAGAGCGAATCTGTAAAGGTACGTTTCGCAAGTTAATTTCTTTAGGCAGCTTTTGTACCCACTTTCCCATACACTGTACTACTCGACGTGACAAAGCTGTCACATACCAGCGATAGGTAGCACTTGCTGATAATTGTACTTCCTTACCACTACTGTTTATTTCACCATCTAATGCTGAAATAGTGAAGGGTTTTTCTGACTCACCATCATGGAGATAAGCAGACAGTTCTGGATCGATTGAACGTACTTGATCGAGAAACCAAGCGTGAAGTGCGATCGCATACTGAGGGTAAACAGACGTATCTGCTTGTGGAACTAACTCAAACTCCAGCCCAACAAGCTCCGTGTTGGGTGACCACTTTAAGTTAGATTTAGGTAAGTTTGGCTTTTTTTGGGATTGTCGAGCCATTTGCTATTTAAATTAATAAAGGAAGACGCTTGCTCTGTTCCTTCTTGTGGTCAAAATTATAACTAAATTTACCTTCAATTTCTGACGGAGACGCTTCTCAACTCCAGTCGGAGACGCTGCGCGAACGAGACGCGGACGCGAACGAGCGCTATTGTTCGCACTCTTAATTTAAGCAGAATTTTCTCGCTTAGGTTTCTTTTTACACAAATATATGGTAACCGTTCAGGGGGGTACAAGAACATTCGCCTAATTTCTAAAATCCATGCTTAGCAAGGGTTTCGGGGTATTTATCGTAGGCGCTAATAATGCCGAAAATGTCTAAACGACAATTTCTCGACCAGTGTAGGACTTTTCACTACTCAAAATTAGCCGTAAAAAATCAATTCAAGACTGGTTGTCGTACTGATTCCGTGTGATTTCATATGGGACATTTTTTTGCCCCCCGTGAACGGTTACTAAATATATGGTAGTTTACTTATGTACAAGTAAACTTTACTGAGAAAGTGAAGGGACAAAAATTATGTTTCGTTTCCACGCTTTATGGCTAACTCAGTTAGGTGTACTTATCTTGAGTCTTACAGTAAGTACCACAAGAGCAATAGCACAGACCATTTACCCATTTCAAGCAACTTATAACTCAGAAAATACCCTCGTCCCTATTACACAGGATGTTTCAAGAGTAACGATTACCGCCCAAAGTAAAGATGCTCCATATGGTTTAACAAACTTTGTAAATACAAACTACGGTCTAATTGACGGATCTACTGGGACGATTACATTTAGACCAGATGCAGCCGAGTTTGGTTTACAAAATTTACCATCTGGCAATTTTATATTTTTTGGAGAGGGAAGCGACCAACTATTTGGAAATATTACTGGTACAGCTAAACTTGATTTTCTAAATCTTGTAGGAACGGCAACTGGAAGTTTCAATATCACTGGCGGTTCTGGCAGATTTACAGGCGCTACTGGTATCTTTTCCTTCATTGAGAACGATATACTTAATCTTGACCAGACAGCCCCCTTTAAAAGCCAGGCTGTAGTAAGTGGCTCTTTCCAAACGCCACAGGCAGTTCCGGAACCGACAAACATTATAACGCTAGTCGGCATGGGAGTAATCGGAGTTGGTTTCAGTCTACGCCGACGTAACTTTAGAGTTACTGGATAAACCGGAATCACCCTGTGCCTTCGCCTCTGTCATGCGTTTTATCCAACCTTAGTTTTCAGATAATTTTGAAAATCCTCACCTACTTCCTGGATATCAATGTCTGGATGTTGTAATGCTTTTGCAGCTAAGCGTTGAGTCAGTTGATCATCAAGTTGAATATAAAGTTCTAATAATCGTCTATACTCTTCATCTGCACCATTCTCTAATACATATTCTGCCTGAGTTTCAATATTTTCTAAAAGCCACCTTTTATCAAATGAAAGAATAGCACGACGAACTAACTCAATATCTGTATGACCAACAGAGGCTAACTTGATTAATTCATTAAATAAACTCTGAAGTTCTTCATTTGTTAAATAGTTAATAATTTTCAATGCTGTAGCTCTCTCCAGTAAGTTTTGTAAGGCTAGTACAGGATGGCGGAAATAAACCCACCATTAGGAGCCTTGAAAAATTGCCATTTGAAACCGTTGAAAATAATAGGCGTATTTACGCCGCAGTGTACTAGTCTAATCAACTCTGCTCTAGAGGGACTATTTAAGAAATTTTGCCGAGTTAACAAATAAGTTTTTTCTTGGTCAATCAATTCACGCCACAAGTCAGTATCTTGTTGATAGTATTTTGTTTCAGTCATAGCTAGTATTGACTAGATTATTTCTTTTTTACAAGTGTAAATCCAGCCACAAGCCTTGAATTTCTCTACAAATTCTGAAAATGACATTTCCTTTCTCAGGGTAGATAGTATGATGGGTGGGTGAGTGATTTCCACCAACATCTTCACCATCTGCAATGACTGCAAGACCGACTGGTAATGGTGTATGTTTATCTATTCTATAGTAATGTCCTGTCAGAGGAGCATACCTAATATCCGCAAAAGTTGATGCTCCTGTTGGCGGTAGGGTGGGTTTTACCAAATCCTGATCAACAACAATATCTATACTGGCTCGCGGTGGACGAGGAAATTTTCTATTACCAAAAGCATAGAGAGTTACAGGTAAAATATAAGTCATGAAAAGATTGGGGTTGCTTGTCAATAGTAAATATTACTAAATTGACAACGCTCTTTACCAACGGCGGATTCAGGAATACTCATTCATTTTGCCCAGAGTATTTATACCAACGATAGCCTCTTTCCACAGCTGAGGTGCTAAGAATAATGTGATCATTGTCTGTTTTATTGAAACTAAGACATTCTTATTGACATTCCAGCACTCACGCTGAAGACTGGAAGAAGTGTCCTTTGTAGTAAATGGTCAGTGACTAATGACTAATGACAACTCGAAACAGCTTATGTTTGGTTTAATCTCTTGTTTCTGTCTTTTGAATACAATTGCAAGAGCAAATTTGTTTTAAGCTATTACGCATTTCGATTGCATACTTACCCGTTGATCCTTAATCCTGGATGACAAATGATCAAGGACAAATGACTTTCTGACAATACATACGCGCTAACCCTGACATTTGACCCGAAAATTCCACTTTATCTGGAGAAAATTAGATGATTTTCAGGAAGTCCAACGATAAAACCTTACAGCAGTCTATCAATGAAACTTTACAAAAGTTCATGAATGAAACATTAAAAAATTCTATTGAGTCTTCTAT
>JAQYWO010000162.1 GCA_029379215.1 Rhizonema sp. PD37 | reverse complement strand
ATTAACTACCGATTAAATTCTGTTGAAGGAGTACTAGTGACAGATGGAGACAAGGGTTGTGCATACTGCGTGGGTGAAAATGAAGGGCATCTACCTGCCTTTTCTGTCCCTGTCACTGATACTACTGGAGCTGGGGATACGTTTTTGGCTGGCTTCATCCATCAGGTATGTCAAAACGGTGTTGCAAGCTTGAGAGATCCACAAACAGCTAAAAAAATTGTCACTTACGCTTGTGCTGCAGGAGCGCTAAATACCATCAAACCTGGAGCGATCGCCTCCCAACCAACCGACGCCGAAGTACAAGCTTTCTTAGAAAAGCAGTTTTGAGATCTATCGTTCTGAGTCCTAAGTATAAAATTGTTTTTATACTTAGGACTCGACGAGTATTTCAGGTAGTGTCAATACTGTCGCTTGCTACTCACTAGTTGGATGGAAGTTTCCACTTCAGAGCTCGCAGTCATACCACCCGCGCCAGACTGAAGTTCTTCCTCAACTTCAAGGATCTCAGAGCGCTGGATAGTATCTGCGTGTGACTTCATTTGAAGCTCGTCTTCTTCTGACATTTGCTGATGCTGAAGATTTTCACTCTGCTGCTGAGTAAATGGTGCATTAATCTGGCTTACAACTTGGGAAGCTACTTGATCTGCTTCTTGTTCGTATTTATCCCCAGGCGCACCAATCGTCAGCTTGGCTTGAACATGTGCTTTCACATCTACGATTGATGATGGTGTGGCATTACCCCATTTCTCAAATAAGCTTCTTCTAATAGCATCCCGTTCTTCCTTACTTGGAATTTTATATGGATTCACTTTTAGTGATAACTGTGAGTCTGCTTGTGTTTGCTGGTCAATCAAAGGCGGAACAATTGGGGGATGTTTTTTCTTGAGTGAGGATTGCCCAAATGATTTTTGTACTCGTTTCTAAGTCATATTAATTAGAAAACATGAGGATTTGTTTTCGCACTTTTTGACGATCTTCTTCCCCCATTACATCAATTAAGTAACGTTCTGGGGACAACACTGTCTGCATCTGTTTACACTCCATGATCTCAGAGAGTTTTTGTAGTGCCATCAAACGTTTTGCCTGCTCTCGATTGAGTGGTGGATTATTGGAACATAGTGTATCGATAACTGTTTGTTCAGTCAAAAAAGAATCTAAAAACTCTTGGAAGCCAACAAATGCTAGGCAATACATTAATTGCTGACTAAATTTTCCCCAGAAATAGCCACCGTGTACATCTCTTCCATTGCGTTCAAAGGACGTTCCAAAGGGCTTTCCAATCGAAAAAATAAGATACGCCCAGCCCAATTGTAGATACTCTAGGAAGTTGAATGGGGAAATTTGCTCGTCTACGTTCATGACGAAGTGTTCATTTGACAGATAAACACTATCTTTTGGAGGATAATCTGTCAAATCTTTGTACTCGGTACAATCGAAGTAAGTAAATAAATTAGAGATCAACTCGTGATCATTTTCCCCATCAACTAAATCTAATGGGTGGCTTTCCGTTTGATTTAAGAGATTAACTTCCAAATAATCAAGCAAAGAATTCATTTTGGGTAACAAATTGCGTAACTCTTTGTCGTTCCACTTGCATAACTCTTTATCCTTCAAGTTGAGAATTCCATATTCACTTGGATGTCTTCCTTTCTGCTTTTGAGTCTTACTGCTCTGTTTTTTCTTACGACGGACAGTTACATTACCTAGTCGATACCCGTGTATTCGTTTCTTTGCTGGAAAGGAAAAATAGTTAGCAGCCGTAGAAGCTAGACGGAGGGCTAAATCCCCTTCATTACTGAATAGATAAGCTTCTTCAAATCGTCGTAACGATGAGCGTAAAAAATTCGCTCTGCCAGAAGTAATGGTTAATACAGGAATATCTGGAGAAACAAGAATTAAGCGTCCTAAACTAAAAACTCGTCCAATTAGAGAAGAGGGCTTTTTGTATGTTTCTTCTTCATTAAAATTTCCTATAGAGTCAGAATCAAAAATATCAGAAAGAATTCGGACTACTTGTGTAGTTACATATCCACCCATACTATGTCCAATAAAGGACAGTTTAATACGCTTTTTATTCCAGTAAGTATTGGCGTCTTCATCGCTCTGTTTTTTTTCATGTAGTTCATCGTTTTTGTAACAATTTATTAATCCTTGATCTATCTGACGAATTAATTCAACTAGATCATTGACTCCGTAATTGGTTGCTCGGTAGGAATCTCTAAAATATACAATTACGCGCATAATCAGCAAGCTGAAAACAAGAGTAAATCCAAATGTACCAACAATCATAGGAAAAATGAAGAGTGGGGAAGATAACCAAAAAAATAAGAAAAGAGATATGAATCCAATAAATAAGCTTCCCCATAGTATACTTTTGAGTAAAAAGGGTAAAGCAATAAGAGAATCACGAAAATTTTCACCCTTTACACTTTCAGAGGGCCACCGATAACCTAAGAAAATTAAGCTATCTGATTTTTGAGAAATAACAGGAACGTGATTGATAAATTTATTAAGATTTTGATACCAGTACTTCCAAACACCATCTTTGATATCGTCATCACTTTCTAGTTTTACGTCTAAATCAATATCAGTACTTCCTGTGTTGTATCCATGAATAGCAATCACTATACCCATATCTTCAGAACTTTGAGTATTCTTTTGACTATTTGCATAGAGATGATTGATTATAGTTTGAACCTTTAGCTTTCCGTAGTTATTATGTTGTTTAAAATCTTTTGGATCGTCCACATTCGCTCGTGCTTTACTGCGAATTAAGTATCCTGGAATTCCTGGAGATTCTGAATCTTCGTTCTGTTTTCTTGAGATGAACATGTCATCTACTAAAAAATCCATATACTGTCTCCTAATGTTTTTCTTCGCTTAAAAAAGAGAAAATTAAGTTCCTACTTTGTATATAGCTGTAAGCAAAATCAACTTATGCACTTCAAATCTTGCACTTATCAGTAATCGGGGTAGATAAGCGCGAGCTTGTTACTAAAGGTAAGTAGTATAAAATATGACTTTATAGTATACCTGAACATGACTAAAACCTTTATTCTTTCGTTCTACCTTGTGGTGATTTTGGGTAGAGGAGTACGAATTCTGTCTAAATGATTTAACAAAAGCCGATAACTTAAAATCATATGTAGCAATAGTTTAAGTCTATCTTGCCCCTTATAACACGGTCGCTATATCTACCCCTATTCCCAATATTCGGACATACGGCTGGATATTTATTTTTATAGATCTCCCTAATGAGTAAATGAAAAACGCTGAATTCTTTGTCTGGTTGATGTTTCAGCGCTTCACGAGAGTCACAGAAAATTTTCACAAAGCCTTGAAGCGGTGGTTGAAAAAATAAAAAATAGCTTTGGGTTAAAAGTCCTGCTAGAAAAGACTTTCATCAGTTCCCAAAATCTTTTAACGTCAGATTTTCCCGTTTTGGCACTTAAATATTAAACAGTTTATTAGCTTTTTAAAGTGCATAAGTTAATTTTGACTACATCTATTAGAACTTGAGAGAAAGAACAAAACAAGATTGTTGAAATTCCAGTCTCAAGTTTAGACAATTAGTTCTACTCTAAACTGTCTTAGAAGATTTTCTAGTTCTTCTAAGCGAAATTTCTGCAAAGTTTGTAGTTAAGCATAAAGTTTAACTACAAAAACACTATCAACGTTATATCTGAAGGAAAAAACAATGTCTGCTGTAATAATTTTCAATGACAACAACTTTAGTGGCGATTCTTTGGCTGTAGATGGCGATATATTTGATTTTTCTGCTACAAGATTCAATGACCAAGGTTCTTCAATTATCATAAATCAAGGAACATGGGAGTTCTGTACAGATGCAAACTTTCAAGGACAATGTAAGATTCTTGGACAAGGACAATACCCATCTGTTCAGGATGTAGGTATTCCCAATGACTCCATTTCATCTGTCCGACGAAGAGGATAAGTTTGATCAAGTTTAGTCAGTAGGCAGAAAAGCACGTGTGTGGGCGGGTGCAGGGCGCTTAGCTGTAGCGATGCCTGCGCCTGTCCACTCGCGTGGAGAGCAACCTTATGTTGATACTTAAGGCAGACGCTCCCATGAATGACGCGCCCTCTGCCACTTATTTCTAACTTAACGCGCTACTTACAACACCCTTAAGGGCTGCAATTCCCTGTTCAACGCTAGCCCACAGACCCATGTCAGGTTCCTTACCAGCTATCTCTCGTGTTCCAACGAAGTAAAGAACGCCTTTAAGAATCTCTTGGTGAGCACGGTTTTCAAAATTAACTCGGTTGAGCGGTTCCATCAGATCTTGAAGCTCATCATTCAAAGACTGGGCAACCTTATGTAGAACTAGCCCTGTCATTGTCTGTTGATGCTTTAGCAACTCGAGCTGTAAGTACTTGTCATACAGAGTTAGCTCGGAGCCAGTCATCATTTGGCCTACCTTCTCAGCATGTTTTTGAGTAATGTCGCGAGGTTCATCAGCGTTGCCGTATTTAGAAATAGCTGCTTCGATGATGCCGAGATTTTCGCGATCGCTCTTAATCATTCCTTCGAGCCGCTCGCAAATCGTACTATCGTCCGTCTGTGCTATTAACTTTTGCTCACAGTCCAACAGAACATTCTGAAAAAGCTTGAGATCAGCAAGCTTAGTCGCTATATTTGTTACATCAGCCATTGTTATTAAGTCCAGACTAAAGGTTTTATTGGTTATGACAAGGTAACTCACTTTTCCCATATTCTCGTGAGGTTTGAGTAAGTCCGTCCCTCTTCAGAAAGATTTATCAGAGGTTAAGTGGATAACACTGTACTACCTGGCGTGACCACACAACCCAGATTTATACCCGATACCGCAAGTGCAACTTTTAAGCTAATCAAAACGATTGAACGTGATTAACTACAGCATCCGTCAATTCCGACGAACGCGAACGCGTTCGCGTTCGGGGAAGCAAGCGTGACAAGGGGATTTAGTCTTGACGCAGTATTTCTTGTGGCACTCTCCTCGAAATACATATTTTCTTTGTTTTTCATAACTAAAGTTAGGGGCTTTAAACCCCTGTGGCATCGGGCACTTCCATTAGATCTGTTCCCTTCAGCATAGCTGCCTTTCTTCGGTAAATTTTTAATAATACTTTATGATTGAGGGTTGGAATTAATACCAATTCTCCACTCATATGGCAAGAGATAGAATGGATAGGGGCCTTCGCCTTCAGGTGTTCTCTTAGGGTACGGTTGTTCGCCCCTACTCTCATAATAATTACGTAAATATTTTAAAAAATTATACTTTTGTATCAGTAAAAACTATTGTACTATTTATTGACAGACAGTAAATACACTGTTAATATCAGATTCTATTAACCACTTTTTACGTCTTTTTTGTGGAAACAATGATTTCTCCACTTGTCAGGGTATGTTCTACGTAATTAGGAAAACGTGGAATGCTACAGGACTAATGAGTTGAATAGTCAATTTCGATATAGGAGTTTTCAAACTTGATGGCACCTAAGTAGATCTTGATATTCTGTTCGCTGTGATTGTTGAGCAGGGGGAGAAAGTTCGCGCACTAATCACAAAAACGAGAACCCTTGCAATAAGACTGCGGTTTAATACAGGGTCAATTGACTCACAGTACTACTGCATATACCAATAATATCTGCAATTTTTACACAACTTGACAGAGAGAATTTACATGCCAAAAAATAAATGTATCCGAGTCGGCTACGGAACTGTTGCCCCAATCCACGAAAGGAAGATGCGTGAATGCAACGTTGAAACTGTTGCTATTGTAGAAGTCGATGAGCAGAAGCGCTTGCAAGCACAGCTTGAAGGCTTTACCGTATTTAGTTCTTGTCAAGAAGCAGCAAAGCTCAATCCTACTTTTTGGGATATTTGTGTTAGTACCAATCAACACTTAAACGTCATTCAGAGTATTGTAGATTTGGCATCACAAGCAAACATCTTCATTGAAAAGCCTATCTGTTTGTTCTCAGAAATTCCAGCTTTACGTAGAACACTATTGAACTTTGAGGGCAAAATAACGGTCAATGAAAATTATGCATCATCAACCATCAAAAATCTGATGCAAACAATTGCTTTCAACGAGCTACAAATTCATCCAGAAAAAATCATTGTAGAATTTACCAAAAATAGAGAATTAGATTTTGCAAGAGGTCGATTTATCGATCAAGAATTAGGCGCACTTGGTTATGAAGGCTCACACATGCTGACGCTTGTTTCGGAAATGCTTGAAGATTATGTTCCTGGACGCATCCTAGAAAACAAATTTAGCGACTTGATTTTCAAAAGTTCTGAGCAATTGCTCGAAAATCAAGGTAGTGCTTACGTACGCTATAAATCACTTTCCCAAGTTGAGATAGAACTGTATACTTCGTTAGCAGGCACTATAAAATATAAACCCCCACTATTTTGTATTGAGGATATTCGCTATGATGATCTAAATAGTAAATATCGATTCATTGCTGTATATGGCAGAGATTGCCACAATGATAAGTATTGTGTCGGGGGGTTTTTTGAACCGATAAATTCTTTCAAGCGCTGTCAAGGTGCAGTTTATGTGACCTTGAACAATAAAGTTGAAAGAATCATTGCTCCCATAAAGGATGATACAATGTTACAACATTTTCAGCAAACATTAAACTATTTCCAAGGTGTAGCAGAAAACCCATACTCTGTTGAAAAAAGCATCAAAATTGTCGAAATATTACATTCTTTTGCAAACGAAATGCGTTCTTCCAAGTCTTTGCATTTAGTTTAACTTAGATGAATTGTAGTCAGCTATTCGAGTAGGATAACGAATCTAGATAAAGTTATACTCTCAGGTGTTAAATCTACACTCAAAAAACATCCACAATCTTCTCTTGATGACTTGTATGGTTAGTGTCAACAAAAATTCTCAAGCTTTGCGCCTGCCTGGTTCCACTGTTAGCCTTCGACTAAAAGTTTACGATACACCTTGTTTTGATGGTCAAATTGGTGGGACACCACACGTTCATCTTTTAGCTACAGAGATGTATTTTGTTTTGGCAGGTGAAGGGGCGGTTGAAGTAATTGACAAAGACGGATTTTCTCAAGTTGAACTGTTTCCACATTCAACACTCGTTTTCAGCCCAGGAATCATTCACCGTCTCATCAATCCAAATAAAGACTTAGAAATACTCGTCATTGAGCAAAATGGGCTTCCTGAACGTGGCGATAGTGTTGTTTGCTTTACTAATGAGTGGTTGGAGAGTGACAAAAGTTTTGCAAGAGCAATGAAAGTCAGCTCTCTTGAGGAGGCATATCTACGACGTACTCGTGGCGTGGAGGGATTTCTTGAGATTAAAGCGGCTTTTTCTAAAAGCAAAACTCTGGGAAAAGAGGCTTTAGGAAAATTTTATCAGCTTGCAGTAGAACGAACATTGCCTCTGCACTCAACGTGGAAAGATCTCATTACAAATGGAGCTTTGGCTGAAGCGCAAGATGTATTAAGTCAACTGAGTGCTCTTGCAACCAATAACACCACTCATTTGTTTAAGTCCCAGAAACACTTAATTTCCTCTGCTCCATACTCAAAGCTTGGCTGTTGCGGACACCTAAACCGTCACTTTGATGATGCTACTTTGATGTTAGAAGGACTCAAGCAGGCAGCATAACTAGGCTTACAGCAATTTCCCTTGTAAAGTCTGCGGGAGAGAAGTTTCTTGAAAGCTCGTCAGGGGAAGCTTCCCCCGACAGATCTTTCATCCCGCGAGTCTAAATAACGCTCCCACGGTCTGGGTAAGTGTGTTGCGCGCCTTCCTTGCCGCCCATAACTGTACCTAAGCAAGCATCACTAATCGTATCTAATTTTCTTCGTGTTTGACATCTGGAGTTTGAAACTCCGTCATCAACAAACACTGCAAGCCGAATCTCAGCATATGTTCAATATCGAACTGTGCAAAAACTGTCTCAAAAATCAAGATTTATGAAAAAACTAGGCGACCTGTAGGCCGCCCCGGTTCTGTTGCTAGGCAGCCTTGAGCTTGTGGGCGAGTACGTCGCGCATAGTTTGCGGGCGGCGGCCAAGCAGCTCTTCCAGTGCCGGGTCAATTGTGGCGAAATCGCCGCGCCGGGCGGCGCGAAATGTGCCAAGCAGCATCTCCGCCATTGGAGCTGGAACGCCTTGCGCCACCTTCTCGTCGCGCCACGCTTCGTCGGACAAGACCACCCGCTTGATCTCACGCCCGGTCAGCTCAGACGCAATAGCAGCCAGGTCCGCCATGGTGATGGCCTCGGGCGCGGTCAGCGGGAGGGTGATACCGTCTAGGCGGCCTTCATTGGCAAGCAGAACGGCGTCCGCCTCTGCCAAATCGGCACGTGCGGTCCAGCTCACCGGGCCGTCCTCGGGCATACGGATTTCCCCGGCTTCAAGCCCGTGTCCGATCATGTGCATTGCGCTCTCGGCGTAGAAGCCGTGGCGCATCGACGTGAATGGCACGCCTGTCCCGGCGAGGATGGCCTCGGTTGCAGCGTGATCGCACGCCGGGACGAAGGGCGAGTTCGCCTGTGCGCCCATGTGACTTGTGTAGAGCACGCGCTGCGCCCCGGCTGCACAGGCCGCCTCGATTGCGGCCTGATGCATTCGTAGCGCTGTTTCGCCGAGCTGATCGACTGAGGTCACCAGCACCTGTCTGGCGCCCGCGAAGGCCGCCGCCAGCCCGTTGGGTTCGGCAAAATCGCCCGTGCGGACAGTGACGCCCTGACTGGTGAAGGCCGTGGCCTTGGCCGGGTCGCGGACGCTGGCTACGATCTGTGCCGAGTCCACACGGGTCAGCAGATTTTCGATGACGGCTCGCCCGAGCTGACCGGTCGCACCGGTAATGATGAGCATGATATTCCTTTTTGTTATCAGTGATTACGCTTTACTTGTATCATAGATAAACGCTTCGGTTAATAAAGGAATGGCACTAAGATAAGGTGAAAACCCTGACTGATAAGGGCTTAGTCAAACGAATGGTTTTGAAATCGGCATACGGGAAAATCAGAACCTCCAAGGAATGCGATCGCGCTCTTCAAGACTCTCCTGTTTTTCGCTCGTTTTGAACTTTGGACGAATCTCCGGCCTCGGAGAAATCCAAACTTATAGCACAGGAGTTTGAAGGATTTGGATGTACTGGATAGGAAAGCGGAACCGTAAGGGTCGCGTTTTAAACATAACAATCCAAGCTTGGCATCAAATGTTGATGAGGGGAACTAAGGAGCAAAAAATGTACCGCCATCCTTTCACCCTTCTGAAGATTAATGTAACTGACGATACCAATAAATCTCTGGTGGAAACCGATGTGGTTAATTGTTATGGGCTAGATTTTTTGAGAGCGAATAATTTACGCGAACACTTCTTTTTGTCCAAAGTCCAATTACGTAAATAGACCACACTGTAGGGACGCAATGACTTACGCCCCTACTAAAGATTGTGGTTATATTACTCAACACAGAAGTGTCTGTATTTTTGGTAACTGACTTAACCGAGAATAATTCTTTTAGCCGACGAAAACAAGCTGAAAGGATGAAGCTGTAATTTCTGCGGTTGTACATAATAAGATATGCAACTGAAGAAATTATCGTTATGTTTAAGCGTAGTGATTATATAAATAGATCTGTTGAAATTGCCACGTAGATCGCTCGCTGCGATTATATATACTCCATGTTTAAAAAAAAGAAGTCATGACAATACGGTTCACATAAGACTCTATCCACCATAACCTCTGCTCTTTGAACGCAGTCAGGGTAGCGATCGCAAATAACGGCTTAGCCCGAACTTGAGAGTTTCCTTTTGGTGGGTAGTCACGATCTTCATTGTTAACCGAACCTGATTGCGTGTCTTGAAAAATATGAATTTAGACAATTTCGCGGGATAAATAGTGTGGCTAATAAAACTGAAGTTAACAAGCAAAGTCAATCTCCACAGTCTGATCAGGTTTCCCTAAAAACCTGGATTGGTCTTTTTGGCGCAATGCTGGGTGCATTCATGGCGGTTTTGGATATTCAGATTACGAACTCTTCTCTAGAACAGATTTCTGGGGCACTAGGTGCTTCGACAGATGAAGGTTCTTGGATCTCCACCGCTTATCTAGTAGCTGAGATTGTAACGATTCCGCTCACTGGCTGGCTATCGCAAGTGTTTTCTGTACGATGGTATTTAATTGGCAACTCCATCCTGTTTATATTCTTTTCGGTGTGCTGTGCTTTTGCCGGAAGTCTTGGTGAGATGATTTTATTCCGTGCAGGGCAAGGATTTACAGGGGGTGTGCTAATTCCCATGGCATTTACAATCGTACTCACAACCCTACCACCGTCTAAACAGCCGATTGGACTGGCAATGTTTTCGGTAACAGCCACCTTTGCACCTTCGATTGGTCCAACAATTGGGGGGTGGCTGACGGATAACTATAGCTGGCAGTACAACTTCTACTTGAATATTCTTCCTGGGCTGTTACTAATTGCCATAGTTTTGTATGCCATTGATCCCCAACCTCTGCAACTAAACCGATTCAAGGAAGGTGACTGGTTCGGCATCATTTCCATGGCGCTTGGTTTAGGATCTCTGGAGATTATTTTAGAAGAAGGAGAACGCTGGGACTGGTTTGGTTCTAAAACAATTAAGCAACTGTCAATCGTTGCTGTTATTTTTCTCACTCTTTTCCTTTGGATCGAACTGACCCGCAAAAAACCTTTTATTAATCTGCGTTTATTAATCCGGCGCAACTTTGGTATCAGCAGTATAGCTGGTTTGGCGCTCGGACTTGGTCTATATGGCACGGTTTATCTTATTCCTCTGTATCTGGGTCAGATTCAGGATTACAGCCCTCAGCAAATTGGTGAGGTGATTATGTGGTCAGGAGTGCCACAACTGTTTCTCATCCCGTTAGTACCTAAACTGATGCAGCGCTTTGATATTCGCTGGATGGCTGCGGTTGGGTTTGGCATCTTTTCGCTCTCGTGTTTTATGAACTCGAATATGACGCATTATACAGCCATACAAGAACTGAAATGGTCACAGCTTGTGCGATCGCTGGGACAACCCCTGATGATTTTGCCGCTCTCGTCCATTGCTACCGCAAATATTGAAAAAGAACAAGCAGGCTCAGCTTCAGGTTTATTTAACATGATGCGTAACTTAGGCGGCTCGCTTGGGATTGCCGCTTTGGACACATTACTGACGAGACGGGAGCAATTTCACTCAGAGCGTATAGGAGAAACTATTACATCCTCTAGCCCTCAAACCCTACAGCGAATCAATCAAATGACTCAGTACTTCATGAGTAAAGGAGCCGATTCTAGTACCGCTCACAATCAAGCTCTTGAAAGTATCGCTGATACTGTCCGTCGCGAGGCCTATGTGATGGCATACAATGATTGCTTTTTCTGCATAGCCATAGCACTGCTAGTTTGTGGTATTGCCTTACTTTTGACTAAAAAAGTCAAAGGAGGTTCTGCGGCAGGCGCTCATTGAGGATTGGAGGCAGTACTCAGTGCAATTAACTCTGTGAGAGTGCGTGGTCTTAATTAGACATCAAGAGAAATTAATTATGCGTTCGTTCTTATCCTTGGTTGGGGCGAACCGGAGATATATATTATATGACGGAGTCAACCTGATCGGGAGCGTGATTCCGAACAACACATACTCCAAGACGGCACTAACGGTGTTAAACTTACGGAGTAATACACGGAAAGGCTGATGTTAAAACGTGATACTAAAGGGAAGTTCGTACTTAAAGATAACGATTATCGTCAAGTACACTCTTTAAGATTGACTGATGAAACGTGGCAGGCTTTGGGTGTGATTGCTGAATGCTTTGGGATGACGAGGGCTGATTATTTGTCAGAGGTTGTAAAAAACAATGCTCATCTACCTATTACACGGAATGATGAACCAGATCCTCAAGCCGAAGCCACTGTTGTCGAAGTTGCAACCACGGCACCTTCCACGCCACTCACATTGACCTCACTTGAAACTTTACGTAATCAAGTCATGGTAGAATTAAAGTTAGGTAAGCAAGCTCCAGGCTATAAAGCGGCGCTGAAAGCCCTCAATCATTTTATTGCACGACTAACCAGTCAATATACATAATCGCACTTCTACAAGGACTTTTCACAAAAGTTTACAAAACTCCTGATAAGGATGGGATGAGCGATAGCCGCGTTTATCTTACAGGGCAACTAGTGGAAATGTTTAAGATGGTGGCGTTAGTAGCAGAAATGAGCATTATGTCTCCTTGATTATTTAACACCCAGCCAGTAGCAGGTATAATTGCTATTGGTCGAGGTTTAGGTTTTGAAAAAAGTGTTTTGTGTTGATGTTGCTCTGCGGTGACTGGTAGACGAGTGTCTGTCCATACTACGTCACTGGTTAAAAGTTCCTCAGGAGTAGGAGGCAAACCACTGCGTCCAGTGACGATAAATTTATTTTCCTGGTGATCATTTAAAGCAGCACAGCTAACATCCTTCAGTCTTGATGAGGCATCAATGATATTTGTGGATGGTGCCAAAAATCTAAGATAGGAATAGCGATTGATGAGTTTGAAAGTTCCACTCTCTATCGTCGTTCTCAACAAACTACCAATATTGAGTGCCGCATTGGGACCAAATATAATTCCATCAGAATTAATCACAAACAGGCTGGCATTACCATTAGCGCGAATGAACCCATCAACGTCAGAAACTTTGCCACCCGTTATCTGACTAATAATATTTTGAATATCCAACTCATTTTTAAATGAAGCCGTACGCCTAGTTGGCAGAGAAAACCGTTGAAAATTACGGAACGAAAACTGTCTTGTTTGGGTTCCAAGAGTGACGTTCAAGAAGCTGCCGTTTATTGTGACACTGAAATTATTGGGTAGATTTCGAGCCGGTGTAATCTGAGCAGTTGCACAATTTGCTCCTAATACGTAAGCACCACCAAGAAAAATTCCCCATAACTGACGCCCAATATCACCCATCTTTGACATTGCAGTCTCCTTTGAAACCTGGTGTAATATCTTTCATTTTCTTAATAAAGCTTTATCAACCGCAGTACTGGCTGTAGATAAAAATATTTGCTATATTTTACAATGCACTAGCTGTCTTTATGATATTGCAATTCGACGAGACTGCAACTATGGGACAGTCCTGCCGCTGTAAATAAGGTTGAAACACTTGGCACTCAAGCTCTTCTTCATTTTTCGTTTTTGAGAAGATAGGAGTTGCCATTGCAGGTAAAAAGCGTTTAGGAACATAACTTCGTTTTAACTGGCGTCAGCTGCCGCTCATAATGCTTTGGGTTACACGGTGTAGACTCTTCAAAAAAGCGACTACCCGTACCTTGAACGCCGACAAAACAAAGAGATAGAAAATTTCACAACTGGTGCGGGGATTGCTATAGTTGATAGTAAAGTCGATTTACCCTCCGTTGTAAAGTAAGAGGTATATTGTGCGGTGGATATATGGAAGAAAAAAGTTTTAGGGAAAGTTGTCTCGGAACTGACTGGTAAAGCTACGAAATTTATTCCCAGAGCTATGACGATCCTTGTCATAGTTACTCCAGTAAGCGGAACCATCTTTCCTGTCCATGCCCAGATACAAAAAACAGTCGGAACTCAGGCTTTTTTTAATAAATTTATCGGAGTGAGCGAAGAAAAAACTCAGATAATTTCTCTTCAGTCAGATCAATCGCTTTTCTTGTTAAGTCAGGGCAATTCTCGTTTTGGTTTAGGAGATTATGTAGGAGCAATAACAGATTATACCCAAGCTGTACAACTCAATCCTAACAATGCTGCCGCTTACTACAATCGAGGGGAGGTACGCAGTAAACTAGGAGACAAAAAGGGAGCAATTGCGGATTTGAAAAAAGCCGTGGATATTTTTCGCTCTAAAAAAGAGCAACATAATTACCAAGATGCTTTAAATCACCTCAAAATACTTCAAAAATTGCTGTAAGTAACAGAACCGTAAATAACTTGATTTTGCTTGAAATAGAACAGTAGCAGAATAAGCGGACGTAGCGTTGAAGCAGGTATTCACAATTCCTGTTGATTTTCCCAGAGATGGAGGGTTTCCAAGTTTGTGAGTGAGCCAATTTCTGCTGGCAGACTGCTTAGTTGATTACAGCTGATGTCGAAAGATTGCAAGTTTGTGAGACAGCCAATTTCAGATGGTAAACTGCTCAGTTGATTTTCCCAGAGATGGAGGGTTTCCAAGTTTGTGAGACAGCCAATTTCTGCTGGCAGACTGCTCAGTTGATTACAGCTGATGTCGAGAGATTGCAAGTTTTTGAGTGAGCCGATTTCAGATGGCAGACTACTCAGTTGATTGTCGCCAACGTCGAGGAATTGCAAGTTGGTGAGACAGCCAATTTCTCCTGGCAGACTGCTCAGTTTATTACGGCTGATATTGAGGGATTGTAAGTTTTTGAGTGAGCCGATTTCAGATGGCAGACTACTCAGTTGATTGTCGCCAACGTCGAGGAATTGCAAGTTGGTGAGACAGCCAATTTCTCCTGGCAGACTGCTCAGTTTATTACGGCTGATATTGAGGGATTGTAAGTTTTTGAGTGAGCCGATTTCAGATGGCAGACTACTCAGTTGATTGTCGCCAACGTCGAGGAATTGCAAGTTGGTGAGACAGCCAATTTCTCCTGGCAGACTGCTCAGTTTATTACGGCTGATATTGAGGGATTGTAAGTTTTTGAGTGAGCCGATTTCAGATGGCAGACTACTCAGTTGATTGTCGCCAACGTCGAGGAATTGCAAGTTGGTGAGACAGCCAATTTCTCCTGGCAGACTGCTCAGTTTATTACGGCTGATATTGAGGGATTGTAAGTTTTTGAGTGAGCCGATTTCAGATGGCAGACTACTCAGTTGATTGCCGACTATTTGACATTCCTCAAGATGACTGAGCAATCCAATTTCTATAGGTAACTCGCTCAGGTTTTTCCCGATAGTACCAATAATATTACCTTTTTTGTTATACTTATATTTGCCAAGAATCAATTTTTTGAGTTGAGCTAACTTACCAATTTCCGGCGGTAAAGTACTTAACTGTTTGCCAGATAGATCAAGTTCTGTTTTCCCTTCTTTTTCTGCGAGTTCAATTTCCTCTATCAAATTTTCTTGGCTCATGACTAATTATTTAAATAAGTAAGTCGGTACATTAAAGTTAATTTTTATAAATCTTCATTTGTCAGAAGTCAAAAGCAGATAAGGCACCTACGTACCATCCGTAAGTCAAGAGTCATGTGTGTGAACCCAAGCGCAAAGTTTTTCTTAAGCGTCTCCCTCAGTGAGAAGACTTGGAAGTGCGATACGATTTAAGCCGTGACTAAGGGCATCGCATAGGAGTGATTAATCACTTTCAATCTTGGAGAAAACTAAGACGAGAGTATCATCAACCCAAATCATGAACTGGATTCGTCGTCTTATCCTCAATGCAGCTTTACTAACAACTATTATTATTGTCAGTATATTCACTTACAAATAGTGGGTGCCATATCTTGAATCCACCAAGGATAATTCAGCAAGCTAACCAAGTGAGCGATCGCTGAGGCGTGTTCAAGTCATAGTTTCTCAACGATCATAGTTGCCTTCAGAAGCCATGTATGAGTGAGCCGTTTCCTCGACACCGCGACTAGCTTGAGAGAGAACTGAATCAGCAGCAGTTGAAAGCACTAAACCAAACCCGACTTTGGCACTTACATCAAGCACTGCATAAAGCAGAGTTTCCACACCAATATTGAGAACGTTGATGCCTTCTGCACCAAGAATCCAAACAATCGGATAGCCGATCCACAAGCCCATGAGGATGTTTCGTAGCTTGATAAATAAGCGATTGATGTGACCATTGCGACGACGAGCGCTGGCAGTGAACTCGGTCAGCAGTGACCAAAGAATTGCAATAAACGCACCGCAGCTAATAATGTACCATAGGTAAGCCACAGGCGGTGCTTCAAAATCGGCAATCATTCCCGTTAATATCATGAATATATCTGCCCCCATCACACCTGCTAGCAGTTTCGGACGCAATCCTGCCACTTGCCCTAGTTCTAGCAGTAATAATGGAGTTGTCACTAACCAATCTATATACCGTCCCCAAAAGACGTCCTCACCATTAATCATCGTTCTTGTTTCGCCCAACGCCATTGATAAATACAGCGTTGCTGCTAACAAAGTGATGAAGAAGCTAACGAGGTGAAACTCCATTCCCTCCTTCCGCCGCGATGCTGCTGATTTTGCTGCAAATATCACGGAGCCGATACACATGCCAATAAAACCAATCCAAAGCCAAAGCTGTGTCATACAGAGCGCCTATTAAAAAGCTGTAAAAGAATAAGTTCTTTTTTAAATCTATTCGCTTTATTCATGCATCTATCCACAGTTTTATATGTGAAATCTTACAGGTTCGCCCCACCCATAGAGTCATTGAACGTAAAGATGATCAACATCATGGATGCCAAGATCGAGATCCAGCACTGAAGTTTTAGGACAATTGCCAAAAGCTTGTAGCTGAATCTCGTTGGGTGGATAATAGTAAGACTAATTTATTACAAAGTTGCTACTGAACCACCATCTACTCTGTAGTTAGCACCAACTACGAAGCTTGATTGTTCAGAACATAAAAAGGCAATGACAGCCGCAACTTCTTCCGCTTTACCGCGTCGGTGGAGTTCGAGATGTGGGCGATCTTCATCAAGAAAACTATCAATTGCCTCGTCAAAACTGACACCCATCTCTTGCGATCGCTTGGACATCATGGCATCTGTCATCGGAGTAGCAATAAAGGCAGGGGAAACCGAATTCACTAACACACCGTCCTGAGCATAAGCTTTGGACAAGTTTTTGGCAAGGTTAAGCACACCAGCCTTGCAAGCGCAGTAAGGCATTTCTTCTGGGTAAGGCTGCACAGCGTCTTCTGAACTTACCAAAACCACTCGTCCCCAACCAACCTCACGCATCGAGGGAATTAAAGCCCGACAAATACGCACTGCTCCCATCAAATCTATATCAATCGTTTCATACCATTCCTCGTCAGTAATTTCCAGAAACTCTTTAGTTGCTCCGGTAATTCCTGCCGCATGAACGAGGATATGAACTGTCCCAAAATGCTCCAGAATTTGACGCTTAGCAGTTTCCACTTCTTTTGGCTTAGTTAAGTCGGCTTTAACTGCGAATACTTCTTCAAATTTACTAATTTCTTGAGCCGCTTCTTGAATCTGCTCAATAGTATTGTCAATCAGCGCTAGCTTTACCCCCTCTTGAGCAAGCAATTGGGCTGTTGCCTTACCTATACCAGAGTCTGCGCCAGTAATAACGGCAATTTTACCCTTAATACCAAGATCCATTTCTAACTTCTCCTAAATCAATCACAAATTTCTTTGTTTTCATTTCTTCACCAGTCCTTGAATATGATACTCTGAGATTTTCCAACTTTTATCTAACAACACAGGCTAGGGATCAATGTGGAAGATTAAGCTTAGTAGGCCAAATAAGCTCCAACAGCGACACAAGCAATAACAGCACTTAGTGCTAAGACAAGCCAGTTTCGCTTCTGAGTTGCCCATAGTTGCGTGCTGTAGTCTTGGGAACGATCATCAAAAGAGCCGTGAGCACCGTGATCTCCTGGCAGTGATTTCCACAAATTACTCGGAAGATTGTGGTTTTCTGGTTCATCTGTCTGCTGGCTTTTATATCCTGTCCGGCCAAGGTAACGGTCTAACAGTCCGGGAGCGATTTTGTTTGCTAAAATTGCCTGAACAGTAGGTAAGCCTACATAGAGTTCGCGCCGACGATGAGTGGCCGCCCAAACAATCGCAGTAGCTGCGACTTCTGGCTGGAAAATCGGCGGAACTGGCTGTGATTTATGAGGCATATTGTTCTTGATCCAGTCAAACTGCGGCGTATTGACTGCAGGCATTTGCACCATTGTGATATGGACATTACTACGATCGTGGTGCAGTTCGCAACGTATAGAATCCGTGAAACCTCGGATAGCGGACTTGGCACCACAATATGCCGACTGGAGCGGTATAGAGCGATAAGCAAGGGCTGAACCAACCTGCACGATGATCCCGCGATCACGTAGCTTCATCCGGCTCAATGCCGCCATTGTTCCATACACAATTCCCAGATACGTCACTTCAGTCACGCGCCGAAAATCCTCTGGTTTTATCTCCGTAAATGGTGATAGAATTGATGCCATTGCATTGTTGACCCAGATATCAATGGGTCCGAACTCCGACTCAACTGCTGCTGCTGCTTTCTCGACTTGCTCGTAATCGGAAACGTCTGTAGGTAGCACCAGTGCCTTACCACCGTAAGCTTCAACCTCTTTACGCGCACCTTCTAGTCCATCATGACTGCGGGCGAGTAATCCGATATAAGCTCCCCTTGTAGCAAATGCTTGCACAGTCGCACGTCCGATCCCTGCTGATGCTCCTGTAATGACGACAACTTCAGATTTTGATTTACTCATACAACGACTTTTTAAGTTGGGCATTTCTTGATTAACTGCAAGGCATTTTGATACTGTTAAATACCGATTGAAAAGCTTAAGAATATATATAAGTTTTAGCCTATCTGAAAATTTTATTCACCTCAGAATATTATCTGTGA
>JAQYWO010000161.1 GCA_029379215.1 Rhizonema sp. PD37 | reverse complement strand
GTACTACTCAAGCAACTTTTTGTTGATGTGTGACAGTTAGGGTGCGGAAGGTGGGATTTAAGCTCAAGCAATACCCCTTCTCCCTCTCGTCTACCCTAATGTATAACCTTATGAAAAACCTTCGATAAATCGAGGGATAACTCAGGGAAACAAGTGGGCGTTGCATAAAACAGGGATGATAATTGAACCGCCAAGACGCCAAGAATTAAGTTTTTCGATTGCCAGATGAAATAAAATCATCCCACAAATATGCAAGGCTAGAAATTGTATTAAGCAACTAACATCTGTAGGATTTTTTCCACATTCTCCAAATCTCCAACAATTCGCCGAATAGGATGAGGCCAAACTCTCATGAGGGTTGGAGTTGCGGAAACCTGATTGATTTCTGCAAGTTCTGGATGAGTGACAACATCAATAACTTTCAAAGTGTAAGGTTGACTTAGATGTTGCTCTAAGAGTTGATGTAAATTCTTCAGGATGCGTTCGCTACTTGGAATTTGTCCGGCAACAAACAGTCGGAGAATATAACCTTGAGTTTTTAGTTGCACCTCTTGTGCAACGGTTTGTTGGTACAAAGGTGCTGGTTCGGAAGGCTCTAGGCGTACAATTAAGTCGTGATCTTGCCAAAGTTGCGGGAATGAGGAACGGTAAGTTGTTAACACCATATAATCGCACAACCCCTCCTGCCAAGGAGACTGTTCCCAAACTAAATCATCTGTATCAAAAATGGTGTTAAGCACAGTCTGATGCCGCATGACTGCCGGATAAGCTTCGGCAAAAGTTTTGATTTGTTGAGTGCGTGGATCTAACCAGTAGTCAATAGTCGCCGTGTAACAAGGCACTAAAAAGTGAGGCGGTTCAGGTAAATCTAAGATTTCTTGTAAAGTCAAGCATAGATGTAAATGCCATCGACCTTGCTTACTAGGATCAATGCAGTAAATCAAATCTCCTGCTGGTGTAAACAACGCAATGCCTTTGAAAATTTGGGGTAGAGATGGTTTGTTTGAAGTCAAGATAATTGGTAATGGGTAATGAGTAAGAAAATAACCGATTCCCGATTCCCCATTCCTTGTTCCTTATACTCTACCTCGCAGGAATTGAGCCATTTCATTTGGAGTCGGGGACATCTCTAAAGCAGTTTCTTCAGTAATGCGACCTTCTTGGTAGAGGTTGAGCAAAGACTGGTTCATCGTAATCATGCCGTCAAAACCAGCTTGCTTCATCAGCTCGGTAATTTCATCATACTTACCATCTTTCACCCAGTCTTTGACAGCGTCAGTGTTGATCAAGATATCATGGAAAGCAGCACGCTTGCCATCGGTTGTGCGACATAAACCTTGGGCAATCACTGCTACCAAGGATTCGGCAAGCGCTACCCGCATTGCATCCTGTTCCTCACCTGCGTAGAGATTGAGAATACGCTCAATCGTTTTCACAGCGCTGTTGGTGTGGAGGGTTCCCATAACCAGGTGACCTGTTTGAGCGGCTTTTAACGCGGTGTTAACCGTTTCTTTGTCCCGCATTTCTCCCACGAGAATCAAATCTGGATCTTCGCGCAAAGCGGCTTTCAAAGCGTTGTCAAATTTCTGGGTGTGCATTCCCACTTCCCGCTGTTTGATCAAAGACTTCTGGCTATTATGAACAAATTCAATTGGGTCTTCAATGGTGATAATGTGTTTGGGCATCTCTTTGTTGATGTAGTCAATCATCGCCGCCATTGTGGTCGATTTACCAGAACCAGTGGGACCCGTTACCAAAATCAAACCTTTATGATAGTGGCAGATATCTCTAAAAATGCTAGGTAACCGTAACTGTTCCATTGTGAGAATTTTCAGTGGAATCAACCGCAGTACCATTGCATAGCCTTTGAGGGAGTCAAATATATTGATCCGCACGCGGGCAAAGTCGTATTGAGTTGCACCATCAAATTCTAAGTATTCTTCAAAGTGCTTGATTTCCGCCTCTGTCAGCACCTCCTGCAACCAACTTATAAAAGTCTCTTTATCTGTTTCTGAATAATCTGTTAGCTGCATTTCTCCTCGGTTGCGGAAGCGAGGGATTTCACCCACACCTAGGTGAATGTCAGAATATCCTTCATCGTAAGCTTCCTGAATCAATCGCTCTAACGTCAGTTTCAAACTGCTTTTAGAAGGTGCGGGAGTAAAAACAGGCTGTGGCGGTACAAGCTGAGCAGCAGCACGATGGGCATTTCGAGCGTCTGAGATATCTAAGGTTTGCGTAGAGGAGCGGATATTGCCCATTGGTGGTGGCGGTGGCGGTGGCGGTGGTAGTGGAAGTCTGTTACGGGCTGTATTTAGGTCAGCGTTTGATTTCAATGGCTGCGTTAATTCTGTCATAAATCTTAAGAAGTGTTTTTTGGAGCCTTTCTTGAGGAGACTCGTGTCGATCCTAAAAATTAGTTTTTAAGAAGAGTGGGAAGTTCAGTTAGCACCTGTATCTTTTTCATTTTTTTCATAAGACTAATTTTCGATTCAATAAATTCTTTTGCCCAATACAAACATGTTTAGCACAGTAATATCTAGAAAGGCAGACAGTATTATTTGGTAAAAAAAAATATATTTTTATACTTGATACGGTCAAGCATTTCAATCATTAGTTAGCGCGTAGTCCGACACATACCATCCGTAAATATCTAGCTGTATGTTGAACCCAAACGCGAAGCTACAGCCCAAGGTCAGCAACCCCCGGCAGACTTCAAAGAGAAGTCTTGGGGGCGTCTGCAACCGCGAAACTCGCGCCTTGAGAGTACTCTCTCCGGCAGATTTCGCGTCAAGAGAGCTTCAAAGCAAAGTCTGGCCGAAAGAAGATTCTATCCGGCGAGCTTCAAAACGAAGTTTTGAGGGCGTCTGCAACCGCGAAGTCTTGGGGGCGGTTGCAGACGCCCCCAGAGCTTCGCGCGAAACTCGCGCCTTGAGAGTACTCTCTCCGGCAGATTTCGCGTCAAGAGAGCTTCGCGACTGGATACGATCCGTTCTAGTGGTGGATATTTATTTTTATGGATCTCCTTAAGCTATGAGCCATTAACTGTTAGCTACCAGCAGGCATGACTTGTCAGAACCCGAGTGATGTTACTTTTCAAGGGCAAAATTCCTTTCTTTGCTGGCTGAAGAGCGTAAATTGTCAATTATGAGACATGATAGTCTTTCTTATAAGAAATATTAAACATATCAAAGGCAAATTCTTAAAAATGTATAATAAAGAGTGAGTACTTAAAATTCTCATTCTCAAGCTAGATGTCAAAATGAAGTTTTTCATTATCGTAAAGTAGACAAATTTCACTCATAATTGCGAAAAATTAACTGTAAAGTTTATTGAATAAACGCTCATTTTACTAATTAGTTTTTATATACTGAAATTCATTAAATGTTGATCCCGTTATCGAAAGGCGGGAAATTTCTAAGATTTAAATCATTGTTGTTTATTCAGGATCAAAAATTATGGCTTTGTCTCAATCGTCTAATTCAGGCAAGACCTACACCATGTTAATGATGAAAAGCTTTTTAATCTGGACTTTCACGTTGGCAGTATGCTTGCTGGTTATCGGTTTTCCTTTAGTTGTCTTGATGGCTACGGTTGCGTGTTTATTATCCGTTGTTCTCCAGTCTGTAATGCCTGTTAGTGCAGTTTTACTTGTAGCAGGCGGTTTGATAATGTTTAATGTGATGGCGGTTGTTTTTGCGGCTGGTGTACTCACTTTTCGAGGAGTTCACCCAAATGAAGTTAGCTGGTTGAACTGGCTACATGGAGAAGCCGATGAAATGCATACTTCCGTCTATGCTTCTTGCCCTTTAACTTGTGAAATTGATTCGTAAACTTTTAGGAAAAATTTGACCAACAGTGTAACTGCCCGGTAAATCCGGGTTTTTTCGTGTTTTTTGGTCTTTTGTCCTTTGTGATCGATACCTATTGACAATTGACGATTGAATACTGAGTATTAACTAATGATTAATGACATATGACTAATGACAAAAAATGTTTGTATTATCTTGGGGACTCGTCCGGAAGCAATTAAACTTGCTCCGGTGATTCAGATCTTCCAAAGTTCCCCAGGTTTTAGTCTACAGGTTATTTTGACTGGGCAGCATCGCGAGATGGTTGCACAAGTGATGCAGATGTTTGACTTGAAAGCAGATCACGACTTGGAGATTATGCAGCCAAAGCAAACTCTCAGCGAGATTACTAATCGGAGCTTGCAAGGCTTGGAAGGGTTATTCCAAGAAAACAAACCAGATTTAGTAATAGTACAGGGAGATACAACAACAGCTTTTGCCGCAACTTTGGCAGCATTCTATCAAAAAATCCCTGTAGGTCATGTAGAAGCTGGGTTACGAACAGATGATTTATTCAATCCTTACCCAGAAGAAGCCAATCGGCGGCTGATTTCTCAACTCACTCAGTTACACTTTGCTCCAACTCCTTTGGCTGTAGAAAATCTCAAACGTTCTGGGGTTTTGGGAGCAATTCACCTCACGGGTAACACAGTGATTGATGCGTTATTGAGTGTAGCCAAGACTGAACCAGTCTGTAATATACCAGGGTTGGAATGGGACAAATATCGTGTCCTCCTTGCAACAGTTCATCGCCGCGAAAACTGGGGAAAACCACTACAAGGTATTGCTGAAGGATTTTTACAGATACTTAATCAGAATCCCGATACGGCTTTGCTGTTACCATTGCACCGCAATCCCACAGTTCGAGAACCATTGAGCGCGTTGTTGGGGAAGCATCCTCAAATTTTCTTAACAGAACCTTTGGATTACGCCGAACTTGTAGGGGCAATTATGCGATCGCATCTTGTACTAACCGACTCTGGAGGTTTACAGGAAGAAGCACCCAGTTTGGGAAAACCAGTGCTGGTTTTGCGAGAAACTACAGAAAGACCAGAAGCAGTGACTGCAGGTACAGCTAAACTTGTGGGAACTCAACCAGAAACAATCGTGGCGAGTGCTACAGAATTGTTAAGTAACAAGAGTGCTTATGCAGCCATGGCAAACGCTATTAATCCCTTTGGGGATGGTTATGCAGCACAGAGAATTCTGCAAATTGTCCTAGACTATTTAGGAGTTTGTAGCTAAGTAGATCGGCCTGCTTTGAAAAATTGTTTGAAGTTTGTAGTTCCCCTCTCTTCGTAGAAGCATTCACGTCTCGCACGGAAGAGAAAGCCATACAGCATATCTATAAGCTTTTATAATATTTTGAAGCCATAATTTCAGAGGAAACTCGGAAGCTAAAGTAAATCAAATTTGAGTATATTGAGTGACATTATTTACCTTGCTATGTGCCTTTACCCGGCTTTGATATAACGTGTTCAAACGGTTGTATTAGATCGGATTATCTATATTGGTTAGGCAGTGAGTCTAGCACTGCCCACCATTCAAAGTGTGAAAATACTTACTGAATATTTAAGGATTTCTGTCAATGTGTAATATCCTGTCCGGTTGCATAACCTAAATACCGAAGAAACCCTCCCCGCTTTTCGGTGTGCTTCGTCTCCCCTCTCCGCTAGCTCTTATACCATTTCACGAAAATCTTGATACAAATAACGGGTTTCTAATTCTTTCCCCCTGCTAGAATGCTCCCTGCTAAGACTGCTTACCTATTTGTATCAACTTTAAAGTGAAACGGTATTAGGGGTTGCGGAGCCAGGACGCATGAGGCGTTTTCCCGCCGTAGGTGAGGAGCGTGGTGGGGTTCAGTATTTACGAAAACTATGGTTAATTAACCGGACATGATAGAAGTCCTAATATAGGAATCCGTTTTACGCCCCAAGTCCTCCTTATCCCTCATGGCGCGGAAATCTACGGAGGATAGTTATAGATATTAGGCACTTGCTTTGAAATAAAAATACCAGCCTTGACGCTCGTACTCCTTCAGGGAAGCAGGCTACAAAGGAGCATATGCTTTTAGAAGAAGATTATGTTCCGCCAGTTGCCTGCGGTTCGAGTTCCTCTCTCCGCACTGGTTTCAACGTTAAACCTAGACCTCTGGTTACCAACTCGTCAATCAGATCAAGTGGCTGATATTTTATTTTTACAGTCTCCCCTTAACTATTCATTACTTGTAAGCACCTACATCAGTCGTATTACCTTGAATTCGTTGTACACCGTCCTTATCTAACTGTGCATACTGAGGAATATTTGCTGAGCCAGCATTAAGTGCAGGCGAACCTGATGAGAGATGGAAATCATTGCCACCTGAATTAGCAAATCCAATTGATGGAACTAGAGTGTTGTTAGAAGCTTGCAGGTTACCAATTGCAGTGCCACCCTCATAAAACTTCCCAAACTGATTTGTGGATAAGTTATGATCCAAGGTCAGGTTGTTCACATTATCAGCATATCCATTCCGATAGCTGCTGTCGGCAAAGATGTTGTTACGCACAGTAATGTCATACGGTGTGTAACCGCCAGTGTAATCCTTGCCATCAATCACAAAGCCTTGGACATTGTTCTCGACAGTATTGTTAAGGACCGACACGTTATGAACATTACTAGTCACGGTAATTCCTGCACCACCATTTACGCCTTTAATTCCATTCCCATAAATTACGTTGTTGTAAACTCGGATATCTGAGACATCACCTTGACTGGGCTCTTCATCTGCAACGACAATTGCATCTGCCGTATTATTTGCGATTACATTGTTATAGACGCTGATGTTAAACTCATTAGCACGACTGCCTTCTACATACAGGGCGGCACCACCACTGAAACCGCGATCAGGTTTACCCTCTATCTGGGCTTGACCAGTGATTGTGTTGTCGTGGGCAGAACCGTTGCGAGTACCAACTTTGAGATCAAGTCCTTCTTTGTTGCCATCTTTAATAATGTTGTTAGCGACCTCAAAACCGTCAACACCCCAGATGCTTAACGACTCCTGCGTGTGAACTCCATCGGAACTGCCTTGCCATTTCCAAAGCGCTCGTTCAACAGTGTTATTCAACACCTTAATATTTTTGCTGGTGACTTCCGCTTCACCACCATCGAAATAGTGATCAGGCATGATAATGATACCTGAAGCTCCAGTCTCGTAAGTATGATTGTTTTGGACAGTGATATTGTTGGCATCATGCAGACAGATACCAGCCCAAGACGTGTTCTCAATCCGGAAACCATCGATTACCCAATAACCCTTGCCGGCTGATTGAATGACTCCTTTCCCGAAACCACCATTGTTCGGATCGGGGTCTTCTAATGTCACATTTCCATTGGCTTTAAGAGTGATATTACCTAAATCACTACTACCAGACTTACCAAGAGTGATCTGTTCAGTGTAAGTCCCAGGCTGCACCAGAACAGTATCGCCTGCTTTGACAGAAGATTTATCGCTAACTGCATAATTTATGGTTTTCCAGGGTTTATCGATTGTCCCTGAATTACTATCACTACCATTTGCGGAAACGTAGTAAGTTGTAGCTCCACCGGCAGGCGTTGCCGCTTGAGGGGTAGGCGTTGATGATGCACCTGTCAAAGAGTCTTGACTAATAGTCGTAGTATCTGCGACTACTACTGGCTTGTTGATGCTGGAACTAACGTTTCCTGGATTGGTTAATTGATCTGTACTTTCACCACTAACGGTGTTTTTGCTTCCGGTTATAGAGTCAACACCACTGTCACCACTGAGTTGGCTACTATCACTTTTATTCTGGAGTTGACTATTATTAGACTGACCAGACAGGCTAGAGCTTCCCGAACTATCTTGATGACCACTGCCTTTGATCCAAGCACTGATTGTACTATCTTGCGGGTTTGCACTTATATTGCTGTGATTTATACTCAGTGGATCGTGCGAGTTGTGATAATCACTGATAGGATTGGAACTTAGACCAAAGGTATTTGCTTGTAGTGAATGAGATTCTGTAAAGTTCAATGTTTTTGCCTCCATCAAGTTAAATGTTTGCGTCGTAACTGGATATGACGCGATGAAAGGCAGGACCCTGAATTTTAGAGCATTAAACTCATCGGGTGGTTAATGCATGTAAAAGATATCACACGAATAAAATTAGCACAAGTTGTGGCTAAGGCATTTGAAAACTGCAACGTTTCCAACAGGAACTACGTTCTGCTTTCAACCATAATTTAAGCGAATGCTTACGCACAACAATCACTTAAATTCTTTGGTAAACTTTCAGATCGAGCAAACCTGACAAGTAATCCCAGCCCATAGTATAAAACTACAAATTGAATGCTTACTTGGGCTTAGCTATTGCTTTTTTTTCGTAGAGATAATTTTGCTTAAGCACCCTAAAAGTTTAAGAGGGATTTTCCTTCAGAAGGATTACGCGGATTTTGTCCGCTTGATTCATATAGTAAACAAAAAGATTGTGTAAAGCACTCACTTTTTATACCAAGTTGCTTGCCAAAATCAGATCGGCTATTTGCAGAATTAAGCAACTATTGTGTCCAAAAACAGCAATACTTTAAAAGCAACTCGTACAGCCGTCCGGAATTAAAAATTAAAAATTAATATTTAAAAAGCTTAGGCACTTTCCAGGAAATAAAATACCAGCCTTCTTACAACGAGTATCTGTGTGTGCCGATAAATTAACCAACCAAGGCTGGTATTTTATTTTTAAGGATCTCCCTTAATTCATAAGCTTTTCAAGGGCTATGAATGATTGCTTGATTTCATCAGCTTTATATCAGTACAGGGGATACTCGCTGTTAATGATTAGTAGTTGGATAATGTCCGGTAAATTAACATTAATTACGTTTAAACTTCACCCTGCTCCGCGCTATCCCCTGTATCGACTCTCCGAAAGCGGATGGTGTTCTTTTCTTTTGAGTAATTTGACGGACATTGTCATAATTGTCAGGTTAGCTTTACTACTTAAAAAGTGTTAAGAGTGAGGAGTTTTTATTCTTTATTCTTCACTCTTAAGAAAGACTCATATAAAGCCGAATTGTGCCGTAAATACTGGGGAGTAGGGAGTAGGAATAAACGGAATGCGCTTAAGTATCCTCAGGATATACCCACTTCGGCGGCTCAGTAAGTTTTTTCATTCTTGCTATTTCAGCTATTTCCAACATCCTGTCTAAAGAAGTCTCTTCAATAAACTTTGAAGTCACCTCTACATGAGATTTTTTGTCTGAAACGTGCTCATTGTTGCTGGTTTGGGGATTATTTACCTTACCCTCTTCCACGCTGACCTCCTTGGCTTTGATTCTTAGAACGTTAATCACTAGAAATTTCTGCTATTCTCGCAAAAATACTTCTGTTTTATTACTTAGATAGATATTAACGCTCTCATTGCTCTGTGAGACTTTCTATGTAACATTTCTCAAATTTAGAATTAGCTGTACACAGGAATGGCAAGGTTTCTCTTAACCCACTCTCATCCCCTATTCTCTAATGCTGCGTCTTGACACTTCGGAGTTGTGGCGCGATCGCCCTCTGTAAGCAGCACTTACTCATAATTTCACCTCCGCTCCCTCAGGTTATTTTGCTTCCGCTTTAATGCTATAGCAATCCGTTGAGGATTCGTAAACGCCAAGATCCCCGACTTCTCCCTTGAAGTCGGGGATCTGAACAGCCAAAGTTTGTAACTTAAATAGGATTGATATATCTCGACATGAATGAGAAATTCCTATTCCCCGTAACTCTTCAGAGATTGGCGAATATATTAAATAAAGTCCTATTTATTGATTGACTTCGGCTCCAAACACACAATGGAAACAACAGTAGCAGTTAACCCTTTTCTTGACAGCAACTTTGCACCAGTACATAAAGAAATCGAGACTGATGCCCTAAAAGTCATAGGTGAGTTACCCCCAGACTTATCGGGAATGTTCGTACGAAATGGTCCTAACCCCCAATGGACACCTATTGGTCAATATCATTGGTTTGATGGTGATGGGATGTTGCACGGAGTACGAATTAGCAACGGTATTGCTACTTATCGTAATCGCTATGTGCAGACAAAAAAATGGCAACGAGAGAATCAGGCTCAAAAGGCTATTTGGAGTGGGTTGTTAGAACCACCACAGAAAAATACACCTAAGGATATCAGTAGAAATACTGCGAATACGGCTCTTGTTTGGCATGCCGGGAAATTTTTGGCAGTGTGGGAAGGAGGTGCGCCTCACGCTATCCAGGTTCCCAATCTAGAGACAATTGGTGAATATACTTACAATAATAAGCTAGTTTCTGCTTTTACTGCCCATCCCAAAGTAGACCCTGTGACGGGTGAAATGATGTTCTTTGGCTACTCCTTCGCACCACCATACTTGCAATACAGTATCGTTTCTGACACGGGTGAACTGTTGCGGACAGTGCCAATTGATATACCGATGGCAGTGATGATGCATGATTTCGCCATCACGGAAAACTATACCATTTTTATGGATCTGCCGCTGACCTTTAGTCCAGAACGTATGCAGCGAGGAGAACCGATGATGATGTTTGAGCGCGATCGCCCCAGTCGCTTTGGCATTGTTCCGCGTTTCGGCGACAACAGCAATATTCGCTGGTTTGAAAGTCCCGCTTGCTACGTCTTCCATACTCTCAACGCTTACGAGGAAGGAGATGAAGTCATATTGATGGCGTGCCGGATGAGTTCCACGACAGTCTTAACATCGCAAGATTCGCCTTCTGATCCAGATGCCAGTATCCCTCGCTTGTATCAATGGCGGTTTAACTTGAAAACAGGGGGTGTACGGGAAGAGTTGCTGGACGATATAGCTTCAGATTTTCCCCGCATAAATGAAAATTTTTTGGGTCAAAAAGCTCAATATGGCTACACTGGTAGAATGACGAAGGGTTCTACACCTCTGTTCGACGGTTTAATCAAGTACCACCATCACACTGGCAAGTCTGAAACTCATGAATTTGGTGAGGGACGCTATGGCGGTGAGGCTGTGTTTGTGCCTCGGAAGAGTGGAAGTGAGGATGACGGTTGGCTAATTACCTTTGTTTACGATACTGCTCTTGACAGATCTGAACTCGTAGTGGTAGATGCTCGTGACATGACAAGTGAACCAGTAGCACGAGTCATCATTCCTCAACGAGTACCTTATGGTTTCCACGGTGCTTGGATTTCAAGTCCTGAGTTTTGAAGTGCTGAGGAGCCAGCGCCTCAACGGGAGCCAGTGATGGAGACTGGTTTCCCGTCGCAGGTATAGAAGCATTGGGGAACCGAACGTAGTTCGTAAAGGAGGGAAACAGGACTCACGACTTCTAGGAGTGTACGGCGCTAGCTCCTCAAAACTCAGAACTCAGCACTGTTTGCACGGAGTTGTCCGCAAGCAGCATCGGCTTCCAAACCACGAGAATAGCGGACACTAACAGCAATTTTTTGCTGTTCGAGGACTTTGGCGAAAGCGAGGATGCGATCGCGGTTAGGGCGTTTGTAATCTGCTTCTTGAATTGGGTTGTACGGTATCAAATTAACATGGCACTGAAATCCCCGCAGACGTTGTGCCAACTCAAGTGCGTGTTGTGGTAAATCGTTGACACCCGCCAGGAGAACGTATTCAAAACTTACACGCCGTCCTGTGGTTTTCACGTACTCACGACATTCAGTTAGTAAATCCTCTATGGGATAGGAATGAGCGCTGGGAATAAGTTGTTCTCGCAGTGCTTGGTTGGGGGCGTGAAGACTGACGGCGAGAGTGACTTGTAAACAATGTTCAGCTAACTGACGGATGCGATCGCGAATACCAACAGTAGAGACAGTTAGCGATCGCTGTCCGATACCTACATCCTGATTTAAGGATCTCAATCCTTCTAGGACATTATCTGTGTTTAATAACGGTTCACCCATGCCCATGAATACCACATGACTGACCCGGCGCTGAAAATCTTCCTGAACTGTCAACACTTGATCAACAATTTCATGGCGTGATAAGTTGCGCTTGTAGCCTCCTTTACCAGTAGCGCAGAAATCACAAGCCATTGGACAACCTACCTGAGAAGAAACGCAAACAGTCAAACGGGATTTTGAAATTTCTCCCCTTCCTTCAAAAGCAGGAATACCTACAGTTTCAATAATTTGACTATCAGCTAGTTGCAAAAGATACTTTACAGTTCCATCAGGTGCAACAGAGCGGTGGTGTAAAGTTGAGCGTCCAATGGGAATTTCTGCAATTTCAGCACGCCATTGTTTGGAAAAAACCGAAATATCCGCAAGCGATCGCACTCCTCTTTGATAAAGGAACGAATGCAGCTGCTTTCCTCTGTATGCTGGTTGTCCTTGAGTCAGCACCCAAGCAGTTAACTCGGCGTGTGAAGCACCAAGCAAGGGCGGAATTGCCCCGGATTGAGAAGCTTTATCTAATTTTTGCGCTGTACGGGACTTAACCTGAGACACAAGAGGCGTAGCTGACATAACGAGTACAAGTTGATGCTGCAATATCTATACTATAACTTTCCGCTTGCTACGCGTCGGGAGTGATTGACATCAAGTCTAGTTAATAACTTATTATATATAATGTATTTTTGCGAGGTCAGACAGCCTTAACAGGAAGAAAATTTTCGATTTTTGCCCAAGTTTACTTTTTTACTAATCAACCGGACATAATCGCAATTAGTGTCGGAGCAACGCGATCGCGATTTAGCTTATAGCTACGGGTATTCCTTGCTTGACATTGGTAACCCATTTAGCTTTAATTTAAATGCACATCAGGTACTGTCACTTCCGTTGCTAATTATACTTAGTTGAACCTTTTCTGGAGAAATACCAATGACCATTTCAATGTATCAAGCTTCAGTACCAGTGTTTATTCGCATGTTGAATAACCTTGTAGCTATTCTGGAAAAAGGTGCTGCACATGCAGAAACAAAAAAAATAGATCCTACTGTGTTGGTAAATACTCGTCTAGCCCCTGATATGTTTCCACTGTCGAAGCAAGTACAAATTGCCTCTGACATAGCAAAGCGAGGTGCTGCGAGACTAGCAGAGGTAGAAGCCCCTGACTTTGAGGACAATGAAACTACATTAAGCGAACTTATTCAACGCATTCAGAAAACAGTCTCTTATATAGAGACTATTAAACCAGAGCAAATTGACGGTTCTGAGGAGAAAACAGTTACCTTACAGGTAGGTGACAACACTTTATCTTTTCAAGGAATGCCATTTCTCCTATATTTTGTTTTACCAAACGTTTTTTTCCATGTCACAACAGCATATGATATTCTCCGGCACTGTGGTGTAGAACTTGGCAAACGAGACTTTCTTGGGAAGCCTTAACTAGCCAATATCTTTACCAGAGAACCCATCTAGAAATGCTTGGAGGCTCACAACTGTTAGCTAAGGAGCGATCTCTCCTCAAGTAGACGCGCAGAATAAAGGAATGCTCAGGGTGATATGAGGGTGCGAAGATTAGTCGCTCCTCACTGTAGGGGAGGGTTTAACGTCAAGGAGCGCATTTACTCACTACTTATCTGAATTAAACCTGCCCCTACTCTCGTCTCCTGACTCCCTAAATAGATGACTGTGTTCGGGATGATATAAACGCGATCGCCCTTTTTTTGACGATAGTGCAGGGCTAATTATATAAAGTGTGGTACGAATTAGCTTCTCAGTGTGAGTACAATCTGCCATTTGGTTAAGAGGCACAACAAAAATTTTTTCATCGGGCCAGCCCAAGCAAAAGCAAATTGCTACTAGTGTTTCTACTGAGTAGTGTTCTAGGAGTTTTATTTGTGCATCTTCAACGTGACGTGCGCTAAGATACAGGCATAAGCTAGCTTGATGGGCGGCGAGTGTGGCTAACTCTTCAGTTGCGGGAACTTCAGTGCGTCCACTGATACGTGTTAGTATAATTGTTTGAACTAAGTTAGGAACGGTAAGTTCGACTTTAAGTTTGGCGGCTGCGGCTTGAAAAGCGCTAATACCTGGTATAACTTCAAAAGCGATTTCCGCCTCTGCCAATAATTGCATTTGTTCATGGATGGCACTGTAGAGACTCGGATCACCAGAATGAAGACGAACGACCGATTTGTGCGATCGCACCCGTTCTATCATGATTGGTAAAATCTCTTCTAAAGTCTTGTTCGCCGTCTGAATAATCTCGGCATCTTGTCGGCAGATCTGCAAAATCTGTTGCGGTATTAAAGAATCAGCAAATAATATAACATCTGCTGCCTCCAGTAGTTTTTGCGCCTTGACGGTCAATAAATCGGGATCTCCTGGACCTGATCCCACAATATACACAATTGGCTCTAAAGACATCATAAATAAATTAGGAAAATAATAAGTACAATTACTTGTTATTTATCTTAAAAAATACAGCAAAAAAGTTTTTTGGAAATTTTTCAGTAGCCTTCCGGATCAACCCTCTTTCCCTAGTAGAGAGTATTGGTAGATGCACCCTGGTTAAGCCCTAGAGAATACTCTGGGGCATTTTTTATTTTGCTGGTAAGGGTGAGTTCAATCAGTGAAAAACTTATCAGCAGACACTCCAATTTTGTGAAATACGCTCATACATTAATTGGTAGTTAGTTGAAAAAAACAACTAACTACTAACCACCATTTACTGCTATTACCTCATCTCCCCATCTTCCCATCTCTCGTTTTGCCCGTTTTCTGTGGGAGTGGAAACGACGTCTGGGAAAGGACGTTTACCTATGTAAAGCCACGCTAACCCAGCCAATCCTAAAGCGATTCCGACTAAACTAACTATTTGTGCTATTCGTAATGGTCCCAGCATTAAGCTATCAGTGCGAAGACCTTCGATCCATAAACGTCCCAAGCTATAGGCTGCTAAATAAACCATAGATAGGGTACCTAACTTCAGGCGTGTTCTTTGCAAACCTCGAAAAAACAATGCGATGAGTAAGGAGAACACCATGAAATCCCACAGAGATTCATAAAGAAATGTGGGATGGAAATAATCAAAATTCGCGTACTGTGGGGGACGCGGGAACCTTCTTTCACCGTTACTAAAATTAATGACCGGAGGAATATACAGCTTCCAAGGTAAATTGGTAGGTCTACCGAAGGCTTCAGAGTTGAAGAAATTGCCCCAACGTCCGATTGCCTGCCCTAAAATTAGTGAAGGACTTACCAAATCTGCCAATTGCCAGAAAGAAACTCGCTTAAGTTTGGCAAAGATTAACGCAGCAGTAATCCCACCAATAATTGCTCCATGAATCGCAATACCTCCTTTCCATATAGCGATGATGTTCTCTGGGTGCTGGGCATATTCCGACCATTGAAACAAAACGTAATAAAGTCGTGCTGCTGGAATTGCCCCAATCACCAGCCAAATTGACAAATCACTGAGTAAGTCTGGATTAACGTTACGGCGCTTTGCCAAGTACTGGGAAAGAGTGACACCAAGCAAAACCGCTGTAGCAATCAACAAGCCATACCAACGGATAGTTATTGGACCTATTCTTACTAAAATCGGTCCTGGAGAAGTAAATTGAACTGCCAAGGGCAAGGCGGAAAGATCCAGTGCCATGCAAAAGTACCTAGAAGACTGTAATATTCAAACATTGCAGTGACGAAAGAAGCCACCGCTTTGATTTTAATCTGGACTTATACATCTTATGTCAGTCGGCGCTTTGGGACGGGTTTAATTCAGGCAACTTATGATCCCATGCGCTCCTTGACGTTAAATCCATTCGTACAGTTGGCGCAGAATTGTTATTCTTTTGCCTTCCCCGAATCCCTATGGTTCGATATAATCACCTAAACAACTTTGAAACATTTTCAGATTGTGATTGCTATTTATCCAGGTAGCTTTGACCCTGTCACCTTGGGACACCTCGATATCATCGAACGTGGTAGTCGGTTGTTTGATCAGATAATTGTTGCTGTACTACGAAATCCTAACAAGATGCCCCTGTTTACCGTGCAACAACGGCTAGAACAAATTCGTCAAGCAACGCAACATTTACCTAATGTAGAAGTAGACAGCTTCGACGGTCTGACTGTCAACTATACCCAAATGCGGAAAGCGCAAGTGCTACTGCGGGGTCTTCGCGCTGTTTCAGACTTTGAAGTAGAACTTCAGATGGCTCATACCAATAAAACTCTTTCTACCAAAATAGAAACAGTTTTCCTAGCAACATCAAATGAATATAGTTTTTTAAGTAGTAGTGTGGTAAAAGAAGTTGCTAGGTTTGGTGGCTCTGTTGATCATCTTGTTCCCCCGCACGTTGCTTTAGATATTTACCAATGTTACGCCCAAAATCATCCAGTCTCGAACCCCATGAAAACGGAAGCAATCCCACCCCTGAAGAGTTCACCGATGGAACCTCCTCTGGAGAAGCTACAGGAACGGGAAGCTTAGATATTCAAGTTGAACTCAATCGTTTAGAAGAAATTATTCTTACTAGTCTTCGCATTCCGCTAACCAGACGGACATTAGTGGATGAAGAAAAGCTGCTGGATCAGCTCGATTACGTCCGGCTTTGTTTGCCAACGGCTTTTCAGGAAGCAGCAACGATCAATGAGCAAAAGGAAGAAATTCTCCTACAAGCCGAAGAGTACGGACGGCAAATTGTTGACGCAGCGCAACAGAAGAGAGCGCAAATTTTGGATGAAAGCGATATCCTCAGACAAGCAGAACGAGAAGCTGAACAAATGCGGCGACAGGTGCAACAAGAGTGTGAGGTAATCATGCAGGAAACCTTAGAGGAAATCGACCGTCAACGACGTCAATGTCAACAAGAGTTGGATCAAATGCAGGCAAATGCGATCGCTGAAGCTGAAGCCATTGAACAGGGAGCTGATGAATACGCTGATAGTGTCCTCGAAAATATTGAACAACAGCTAGACGATATGTTACGAATTATTCAGAACGGACGAAAACAACTGCATTTAGACTCGTCTCCACGGAATAATTCGACTCCTCCAAAGAAGAAATAGAGGATAAGGAGTCATGAAAGTTAGGATAAGTAGACCTGAGCATCTGCTGAGGGTGAGAATTTAGCAGGGTTTTTTTGGCTGGCGATCAACCACTCTATAATTTCTCTATATAGCAATTTTAAATAATTCGTAAACATTCATATATTTGGTTAGATAGGGAATATCTATTAAACATTGCTCACTCTATACTTTGTTGGTAAGTTTGCGATTACCTCAACTTTGGTTGCTCTATGTGAAAATATTTCTATTAGTGCGTCGGGCTAGACTTGGTAGGCGGATTAACCGAAAAATCGTATTCAACAAAAGGGCGCATCGTCAAAAGCGCTTCGACAACCGTAGGCAAAATAAATTACCACCATCTATTAGAGCTAACTTGGAGATGGAATTACGAGTCACCAAGGAACTAGTCAAACTATTTCCGATTACTCAAATTACTTACGAAACTGTGAAAGCTAAGGTTAGTAAAGGATTTAGTCCTGTGATGGTTGGTCAAAAAATCATGTTGTCATGGCTGAAGACAATTGCACCAACCAACGCTCAGGAAGGTTGGCAGACTTCGATCTTGAGACAGCAGTTAGGATTAGCTAAAGACAAGGAAAACAAAGAAAAACAAATTCCAGAAACTCATGCTCACGATGGAATTGCGTTGGCTGCTAGTAATTTTATGCAGTTCGAGAAATTCTATACAGCTGATAGTCATGGACATCATTGGGTGGGTCAAGTTGTTGTTACAAAAGCACCATTCAAAATTATCAGTCGCCCGAACTTGTTTCGCCGTCAACTGCATTTTGAAAATCCAGTGAAGGATGCTCCAGATAATAGAAAGCGCAAAGGTGGAACAGTGACACCATTCGGTTTTCGCTCTGGTGATTTAGTTAAGGCAGAAAAAGCGGGAAAGGTATACACAGGGTGGATTGGTGGTTATACCCAAACACAGAAAACTAAGAATGTTTCAGTTTATGACCACAATTGGCATCGTATTGGGCAGTTCACCTCTTCTAAAGTCAAATTATTGAGCCGTAGTTCGCGTTTATGTGTATCAGTCTAAGAGATAGGAATTATGGGCGCTGTCCTCCTCACTCTTTTTCAAAGTAGAAAAAAATGTTTGGAGGACGCACCCACAATTCCCCAGCATTCCTCTCAACACCAGATCAAAGATTATGGTGTGGAACTCCTGCCGGAGCTAGTTGAAATTTCTGGTTTTAAGAACCTCGTCGATGTTGATGTCCGCTTCGGACCATTTACCTGTGTAGCTGGTGCGAACGGTGTAGGCAAATCTAACTTATTTGATGAGATCAGGTTTTTAAGTGCGATCGCTGGTCGGGCGATCGCACGTGAAGCGGGGGTTGATAAAGTTTTGATTTATCGATATTTTGAGAATCTACCCTCATTGCTACAAACCTTTGGTAAGGAAGGTAACTACTGGATTACTGTAGAAGAATTAATTGGAGATCAAACAGTCGTTGAAGCTGAATCGCTGGCTGATTGGATGGTTTTGTTCCTGACACACTTCCTGCATGATTTACAAACACGACCCATTACGCAAGAGATTATGCGTTGGGAGTTACTGGAAGGCAATGAGTTAACACATGAGTTGGCAACAGTACGCGATCATGTGGCGATTGAGAGTTTAGAATTTCTCAAGCACAAGTGTTCCTTCCCGCTAAATAAAGATATCCCTGCCATTAGTGCAGTTTTGATTGCTGGAATTGTTTATCTGGTTATGCGAACCAAAGTCAGCGATACATTCTTACTCACATCTTGCACCTGGAAATTTGAATGTCAATTCCATAACTACGTGGGAGGGG
>JAQYWO010000160.1 GCA_029379215.1 Rhizonema sp. PD37 | reverse complement strand
TTTTCCTGCACCCTCTTGACAAATGTGCAATTTCCTTAACCTGTCAAGGATGACCAGAGATTGTTGTGAGGACGATTGTGACTATTGCTGCTGTTGCAGTTGCTTGCGGAGTTCAGCTTGATCAATTGTTGCTAGTACTTGCCCCTTTTTGATGACATCCCCAACTTTGATATTGAGAGCCACTAACTGCCCAGATCTAGTCTTTCAGGAGACGATAAGCGCTCTAGGGATTCTTTGCGGAATACACTACGTTTCTGGTTTAACATTTTCTATTTGAGAATATCTTTATGCCGCCTCAGTTTTTGGATGGACACCTAACAGAGGAGAAAACTTTTGGGGGAGATGTTTCCAGGTAGCAACCTCCTACAGAAACAATTCAGAGTCTGGAAGATTAAGTTTAAAAAATCTAACTTTCAAACGGGGTAAGAGGGATGCTAGAGGTGGATTGAAATTAATACTATGACTGCTATTCTTAACTAGACAGCAAGTGCTTTTTTTTGCACATTAGTCGCTATTTCATCACTTGTTGGCAAAGAAACGAGAGGACAACCTAACACATCAGGATCGAGGGTTTGAATTCCCCGAACCCAAGGAGCAAAACGACCTGGTATGAGATCAAGCCGACCATCTGACCGTAAAGTGCCAATATTGTTCCTTTCATCAGAAAGGGCTACTGTACATTTACCAACAGAACCGTTGGCACGAATGACTAAAGAGTTGGGACGTGATGCATAACAAACGTAGTCGTCTGGGACAGCACTATTCTGTGGCGATTGCAATTTCTCACCAAACAACTTTGCTTCGAGAGTTTTGGTAGCTGCATTTTTTTCAGTCTCTGAATAAATTTTAATTGAAGCATCATTAGTACCACCGAGACGTTCAATAGATTTGAAGTAAAAAGAAAACCTTGAATCAGGTAAAAATTCTCTTTTAATATCTTCTAGTAGTGGATCGATAAGCTTAGCTTTATCTACAGTGAAGTGCAGGCGTAAGTTTATAGAAATTGGTAATGAACTATCGCGAATTGCTAGTAAGTTAGTCCAAATGCGTTCAAATGTACTTTTTCCATCAGCACGAATACGACTTTGATCATGAATTTCTCTAGGGCCATCAAGAGAAATTTGGTATTTTGTAACTCCCACATTGGCTAAGGCAGAAGCTGTACTGAGATCCAATAAGTAACCATTTGTGGTCATGTCACTTGAGTAATGGAGGTGGGGATACTTGGATGCCAGACACAGAGCATATTCAGAAATATCTAATACAATATTTTTGGCAACAAGTGGCTCTCCACCAAACCAGGCTAAATTTAAATAACTTAAATTAGAGCATCGTTTATCAAGGATAGCTTTAATACCTGCTATCGTGTCTGGTTGCATCCGCCCTATTGAAAAATCTTCATAGCAGTAAATACACCGAAAATTGCACTGCTCTGTTGGTAAGATAATTAATTCAAAAAACTTATCAGATATTAATCGCGCACGCCTGACATAATCAGTATCAATAGCATTAGTTTCGGGTAAAAGTGTTAAATTCGTCATAAAAACCTCTAAACTCCAGAAAGTCTTCCCTATTTTTAGTGAAGGTAATCCAAATGATTTGACAAAAAGCGTGAGCGCCACAATCTTGGTTGATATTTAACCAAATGTAGCTATCATTTAGCACAGAACAATACCAACCTTTACGCAATAGCACTTAATATTTCGAACTAATATAGTCTGAAATTATGAATTTTTATCGTCCTTAACAACCAGTGCAAGTTAACCTAAAATTGGTATTATTCTAGCAATTTTTACAGAAGAGTATCTTGTGAAAAAGGAGCCTAAGCTTTTACATGATACCGATTTTATAAAAAAATGCGACAGATATGCAGTAGGGGTAGAGCGGTGCAAAACCCAACATTTACAAACATTGTAAGCGTTGGGTTTCGTGCCTTAAACGCCAGACACCTCTGTTGAAAAAGCCGTCATTTACGTTTGCTCATTAATATACATGTGTAGCATTAACAACAACTATTGGTACTAATAATATTGGCACGACTACTAACACCACCAGCAATATGCTCAAGCTCTTCAGGACTTAACTCTTGAAGTGACTCTGCTAATTTAGAATCTTTAACCACTACTTCTCCATTTTCATTAATTTCGATATACTCATTTACCTGTTTAGTGCTTTGGTTTTCATTTGGCTTAGACATAATTTCTCCTAACTGTTTCAAAAACAAGGCTTGTCAGCATAAAAAATGAATATTCCGATGTTCATTCAGTGTTGAGAACAAGAAAAAAATTTATATGCTCTTTACTAGAATAGCGTATTTAAGATTTAGACATACTGCACAATTTTTAGTAGATACTCGCTTTTTTTTGTTCAATCTTCTAATAAAATAAAAATTTAAAAGGCTTCTATTGTAGGCTTTATATCAATTCAGAACGGTAGCTTTATTTACGCCATCGTGTACTAGAATTCGAGAGCAGCGCAACTACGAACTATAGACATTATTTTCCTGAGCGTCACGAACTTGTGAAATTTTGTACTAAGTAATTTTATTAATTGTGGCGGCACTGGTGCGCTGTGCTTTTCTCCAGGCTTGGGGAGTAGTCTCGTGATACTGGCGAAACTGGCGGAAAAAATGACCCTCATGCTGATAACCCACTGCTGGAGCAATCTGATTCACGCACATATTACCTTCCAGGAGCAGGGTACGTGCTGCTGCCATCCGGCGTTCGACAATCCAATGATTCACTGTTTGTCCCGTTTGACGGCGCACTAAATCAGTTAAATAAGCTGCACTGTAACCAACTGCAACAGCCACATCTTGCAAGCTAATCGGTTGATGGTAATTTGCTTCAATGTAGTTAAAAACCTCACTCAGATGAGAAGCACAAGGGAATATCGACTGAGAAATTCCTAATTTTGCGGATTCAGATGAAGATGGAATTGGAAGTTGTTGGAATTGGGCGGCGTAATGCTCCTTTGTAGCTGCTTGTTTTTGCAGTCGAGTTGCGATCGCTGCCAATAATTCCTCTACCGTAGAGGGTTTAGTAAGATAGTCATCCGCTCCCAAATCCATGCCTTGGCGAAGTTCAGCCTTAGTCGCTTTAGCCGTGAGGAAAATGAAAGGAATCATTGCTGTCATCGGGTTTTGGCGCAGCTTGGCGAGGACACCATAACCATCTAGTTCCGGCATGATAATGTCACAAAGCACCAAATCTGGTAAATTTTCTAGTGCCTTCTGCACACCAACAAAACCGTTTTCTGCACCGATGGCTTCAAACCCTTCCGCCTCTAGGCTGTCTAGAAAGATATCTCGGGTTTCTGCCTTATCTTCGATCACTAAAACTTTTGCCATAGTTGCCTCTGATATCAACTCATGAATCATTCATCAACCAAAAGCATCACAATGATGCAATGCCAAATATCTCTAGCCCACAGCGATTTAACTACCGTGTAAAGTTCCCCAACTGTCTTATTTAGTCATACTATTTTTACAGTAGTGAATAGCAGATTTGTTGACAATACCTTTTTTTTGAATCATCCTCTCAATTTTTTAGTTTCTATATTCCAAAATCCTATTTTTTCGTCGCTTATTGTAATCAAGTCTCAACTATAGCAGTTCTAAATCAGAGCGTAAAATTCTCTCTTTCTCTTTCTTTCCTTGGTGTTATTGGCGTTCTTGGCGGTTTATTCCAAAAACAATTTTTACGACTCAATTAGGATCGCTATATTGAGCATAAATCTTAGTTTGCAACCCTTACTCTTTCTATTTTTAGGACTTAACAGGGGATTGTTCTAAGGGTAATGTAATTGTGAAAGTCGTACCCTTACCAACTTTACTTGTCACGTTAATTTGACTATGATGTAAATCAACAAGTTTTTTAACAATTGCTAATCCTAATCCATTACCTGGTATGTCACCTACATTTTCACCACGATAGAATGGCTGAAATAATTGTTCTTGATCTAGTACCGAGATGCCAATTCCCCGATCCTTAATTTGCAAAATTACTTTCTCATCTTCGTAAGAGAGTATCAAATCTACCTTACTACCCATCGGCGAATATTTAATAGCATTTGAGAGCAAATTTGTGAGGATGGATTGTAGCAATTTTTTATCTACCCATACTGCTTTACAATCACCCTTACTAAGGAAACTGAATGCGTAACGACCATTTGCTTGTAAATTCATTTCTGCCAATATCTCACGGCAAAATAAATTTAAATCAAGCGGTTTTAGCTCACACTGTAGTTTTCCTGCTTCTGCGCTCCCGATAATCAGGAATTCATCCACTAATCGACTTATCTGCTCAACTGCTGTTTGGAGTCGCTGCAAATACTGTAATTTCTTTTCCTCACTCCAATGGTGAATATGACGTTTCAATAAACTAGTTGAATATGAGATCATATTTAAAGAACTGCGGAATTCATGAGAAACCATAGAGACGAAGTGCGCTCTATATTCAGCAAGTTGTTTTTCTTGCTCTAGAATTCGGCGAGTTTCTTCTTTTGCTTGTTGGGATTCAGTAATGTCCCGAAAACTCCATACTACCCCGATAATTTCTTCACCAATTCGCAGAGATTTACTGTATCGCTCAAAAACCATCCCATTTTTCAATTCTAAAGTATCACAGATTTCAAAATCTCTGTAGCTATCGACTAAGTAAATATCTCTGCAACATATTTTTGCGTCTTTGACTTGGTTCTTATAAAAAGTCAGATATTGATTATGGTTGGGTGAAGCAATCATGGAATCTGGAATCTGCCACATCTGGACAAATTTCTGATTAAGATTAACAATATCGCCATCGTATCCGATAGCAATAACACCGTCAGTAGTAGATTCTAAAGTTGCTTGAAGCAAGGAAAGAGAATTCTCGAATTTTGCTTTTACCCGTTGGCACTCAGCTTTTTCGTGAGATAATTGCTGATTGACGTACTTTAATTCAGTCAAAATCTCTTCTACTTTACACTCTAGTCCTTGATTAGCTTTATGTAAGGTGAATGAAGCTTGTTTGTATTTGCTGATATCTCGAATCAAGATACAACCATACTCTTTTGCTTCACATTTAATATAAGTAGCAGTGATTTCCACAGGAAAACATTGACCTTTTGGAGTATGATGTAAAGATTCAAAATATAAGGAACCTTGCTGTTTGATAGTTTTCCAGTAATTAGACCAATCTTCCAGCGTCCAGTCTAGTATTACATCATCTATTGTCATAGAGAGTAATTCCTCATAGGAATACCCTCCTAAACGACAAGCTGCATAATTAACGTATATAACCTGCCCGTCTGGCGTTATCCAGAAAACTGCATCTGTTAAATTTTCCATTAAAAGCTTGGTAAGCTGCAATTCTTCTAATTGCAACGTACTGACTTGAAAGCTTTGTAGCTCAGACAACTTGTTCTTTAAAATCATAAGTTTCAATGCTAATAATTTCTAAGAAACGCCAGTTTTTCGATGACAAGGGAAACTTCTTGACAGTAGGAATAGCTTTTGACACTTAAATTCATTACTTCAAATCAAAAAGAAATCATCTAGCTCTGCCAAGTTAGTTCAACAGAACAATACTTTTTTCAATATCTCGGAAATATGTGTTTTTCTTTTTTTCTAGAAAATGCATTTTTACTATACAGTTATTTAACGCGTAATGCAAGACTGTTACAGTAATATTACGGTTTGCAAAGAATATGTGACTTCTTCGGAAAATACTAGGCAATTCGGTATAAATACATGAACGTTTGTAGTAAGCGCTTTAGCGCTTCAGCACTTAACTACGAGCTAATTTGCTTAACTTTACTTTTCTTTACATGGCTATGCACTATAGTAATCCTAAATGAAACAAAGGTAAGTAGAGGTACGACCAGATCGTTGATGGTGGTCAGTTTTGTGGTAGTTTTCATCTAAAGGTAGAAGCACTTTCGTGTAAGTCCTGCTCCTCTTGAGAAGCCCCGTCTACTCGCTGTGCGGGGTGCTGATAGCGACCACTTTTTTTATTTGAAGACTTATTTCAGCGTATTAATACTTAATTTGTAAAATAATTAGCACATATTATATTTTCAATCTGACGCTATATTAAAACCTTTAGCATACGTAAGTAGACAAAATGTGTATAAAATCTCTTTTTAGAGAAGGCAAATACAAAATATGAGTTGCATATTCAGTTGACGATATATCGTGATATGTTTAGTATGGAATTACGAACGTTTAAAGGAAACAGTTATGTTTTTAGGTCTTCATCGTCATGGTCAATTTTTTGCATCAGTATTTGACGATATGCCGCACAAAGGGCGGCGCGGCCAGCATTTTGGTAGGGATAGGTTTGAAGAGCAACGTACACCTCGTGGTGACATTAAGTACATTCTGCTAGAATTACTGGCGGAGCAGCCCAGGCACGGTTACGAGTTGATTAAAGAATTAGAAACGCGTTCCGGTGGCTTTTGGAAACCAAGTCCAGGTTCTGTATACCCCACACTTCAATTGCTGGAGGAAGGAGGTTATCTCAGCAGTGAACAAGTCGAGGGGAAAAAAGTATACACAATTACAGATAGCGGCAGACAATTATTAGCTGAAATTGGCGATCGCCGTCCTAAAAAGGAAAGAGGGCAAAAACCTCAGCAGTTGATTGAATTAAAAGAGGCGATGACTGATTTGGGTGCGGCTGTCATGCAGGTTGCACGTAGTGGCAATTCAGAAAAAGTTAGCCGAGTTCAGGAGATTTTGAGTCGCGTAAAGCGCGAGATTTACACAATTTTAGCGGAGTGATATTGTTACTGATGAAAGAACAACGAATACTTAATGTCTTGTCTGAACTTGATGCTCTCCAGGAAGCACAACACAACCAATTTAAAACACTCAGCCCTGAAGATCACGGAAAACATCGGGATGAAATGATGCTGGGCGTTGGCTCACAAACTGGAGAATTCTTGAATATACTCCTCAAAACGCAAGGTGGTAAAAATATTCTGGAAATTGGGACTAGCTTCGGCTATTCAACAATCTGGTTAGCCGAAGCAGCGCGGGTAAATGGTGGTCGTGTAACGACTCTCGAATGTGTTGCCTCCAAGCAGGCAAAAGCAGTGGAAAATATTCGGAGGGTTGGTTTAGAGGATAACGTAGACTTCCAACTTGGTGATGCTCTTGAGTTAATAGAAGTTTTACCTGGAACATGGGATTTTGTCTTACTTGATCTCTGGAAAGATTTGTACATTCCCTGCTTTGACCGCTTTTATAACAAGCTTGCTCCTGGAGCAATTGTTGTAGCTGATAACATTATTGTTCCTTCTAATTCTCGGACAATAATGAAGAATTATCAACAACATGTTCGTATTAAGCCAGACCTAAATTCAATTGAAATCAATATTGATCAAGGTCTTGAATTAACGCGAAAAGAAATGTCTTGAAGCCTCTTTCTTATTAGAGCATTTGCGTTGATACTATTTTTGTCTGGCAGTTTAACTTTTTAACTTTCAACTAAAGGTAGAAAAATTTAGTTGCTGTCCTTCCGACAATTTTATATTAACGACACGTATATTCTTTTGAAGAGCGATCGCCTACTTTTAATTCAAACTCCAGTCGTTAGACAAGCCTTTCGGCGGTAAATACCAGGTGCAATACCTGCCCATCTTTTAAAAGCTTTGCTGAATGCAACTTCCGATGCATAACCCACTTGCTCAGCAATATCTCGAATTCCCACCTGGCTATCTTGTAATAAGTTTGCTGCCTTAACCATGCGCCAACTCGTCAGATATTGCATCGGTGGCTCACCGACTAAGCGAGTAAAGCGTTCAGCAAAGGCAGAACGAGACATGGGAATTTGTTCAGCTAGTGAAGCAACCGTCCAAGAACGGTTGGGATAATGATGCATGAGCGACAGGGCAATGCCAATTTCAATGTCTGTCAAAGCGCGTAGCCAATATCCTCGATCAACTGGCAATTCTGCAATATAAGCTCGAACGGCTTGAATCAATAGCACGTCAGCTAGACGGGAAAGCACGCATTGACAGCCCAGTTGGTTAATTGCAATTTCAGCAGCAATAAACTGTAACGTTGTTTCTAACCAGGGTACAAATCGCCCTGCTTCATTTTTGATGTGAATAAGTGGTGGTAGGGCTGACAATAGGGGGTTACGGTAGCGATCGCCCCGAAACTTGAACGTTCCCGATACCAGTTGAGTGAGTGAGCCATCACCACCAAAGGCAATTCGTTTATAACCTGGATCGGGTTTAACAGCTATGACTTCTTTAAGCTCAACAATGGGACTTGCAGGATCGTCGCAAATCACATGTTCCTGACTCTGGAGTAATATGACCAAATCTCCAGTTTTTAGGGGAATGTGTTGAGATTGCTCCTGGAGCAATAACCAGCATTGTCCCTGCATCACCACATGAATGCTTGCTTCGTCCTCTTCATCATTTGGGATACGAATGCTCCAAGGAGAGGTGAAGTGAGCAGTACCCAAGATCGTACTTTGCAGATGAATCGTTTGTAGGATATCAGTCAAGGCATCAGGAAGCAGCATCTGTTCGTCTGGACGATTGGCTAAAAAATAGGGACACTTAAGCATTTACCATCCACAATCCTACCAGCTATCCTACAAATCATTGGATCGCTAATTGAAAAGGAAGCAACAGCAATGAAATTTTCTCACACCAGTCTGTTTGTCAAAGATGTTCTTCAAGCAGTTGCTTTTTATGAGAAAGTATTTGGCATGAAGAAACGCTTTATTCATGAAAGTGGGCAATTTGCTGAGATGCAATTGGGTGAAGCTGTTCTCCATTTTGCTGCCAGTGCAGCTGTCAAAGCGAATCTTCACCAGGGTTTCCAAGAGAACAATCTGTCAAATAAACCCGCAGGAATTGAGTGTTGTTTTGAAACCGATGATGTCGCAACAGCCTTTTCAGAGGCGGTAGAAGCAGGTGCTACAGCTTATGCAGAACCTAAAATTAGACCTTGGGGGCAGACAGTAGCTTACGTTCGTGATTTGGATGGAATTCTGATTGAAATTGGTAACTCCTGTATGGTAAATGATTTACAATGACCTGGAGTACTGGATACGGTATGGGCTTTTAGTTTATGTCGTTTATCAGAAGAATCATGACATAACACTATTTCATCACTCTGGGGTAAAACCTTGATTTCTCGTAGGCTGAAACGCCTAACATTCGTTAATTTTTCCAAGACTAAGGAAGATGGCACTCGCCCGTCGATTGAACGATTCATTCACGGGGAAATTTATAGATTACAACCCGATGTTGGAGCCGTTGTACACACTCATGCAGCGACTTTAATTCCATTTGGTGTTTCTAAAACTCCACTTCAACCGTTGTATCACATGTGTGGATTTATGAATGGCGGAGTTCCCGTGTTCGACATTGCTAAGGAACATGGAATGACTAATATGCTGATCACAGATCACAAAATTGGACGATCTCTGGCTGGCACCCTCAATCGAAGCGCCATGGTGCTGATGCGTGGTCATGGAGCTACAATTGTTGGCGCTTCGATCAAAGAAGCGGTGTTTCGAGCAGTTTATGCAACGATCAACGCCCAACTTCAAGCCGTCGCGATTATGTTAGGAAATCCAAAATATCTTGCAGATGAAGAAGCAGTGAAAGCTGATGAACTTCACCAATTGGTTTTGGAGCGTCCTTGGGATTATTGGATGAAAAAAATCGACAAAAAATAAAGGAATTAAAGCATGAAGAAGCAAAAATCAGCCCTAATCGTTGGAGCATCAAGAGGACTAGGTTTAGCGATCGCTCTTGAACTTTTGGAGCGCGAATGTGCGCGAAAACCCAATTGAAAAAGCTGCCTCACAGCTAAGATTGGTTTGCCAAATGCCAAGCCCATTATCCTTGTGGGATGCTGAATACAGGTGTGCTAGTGAGTGTGAAACACACAGCAGACATTGCTGTTTCCTTCGCAACTCCAGTACAAAGGAAGCAGCAAAAATGCTCATTCTTGCACTTTTGTGCATTGACAGTACAGTAGCTGTGGGTGAGAGAATAATACCGCAACAAGCGATAACACCAAAACTTGCATCTACTTGGAGAGTCATATGTCTAAAAATTTTTTGGTACGAAACTTTTTAAAAGCTGGTGGTAGTTTTTTTGCAAGTGCATCAATAGCAATAGGAACTTTGTGTCCTTTAGTCTTAACTTCTTCACGGGTTTTTGCTGATTCTACTTACACAAACGATATCCCCACCGATGCAGCTACTAAACTTCAGACTCTAACTAATCAAAGTATAGATCCTAAGACTATCGCCTTTACTCCTAATGGAGGATATGTAATTCTCTATGGGAAGAATGATTACAGTGCAAAAAATCTTCCACAAGATGCTATGGACAGACTTTCTACTTTAAAAAATCAGGGCTCGAGTATCAATACTATCGCGTTTACACCTACTGGAGAATGGATAATTATCTATAGCTCTACTAGCGCTTACTGGAGCGCCAATTTTCCCCAAGACGTTATTGCAAAAATTCGGATTATAAACAAACAAATATCAAGGATTGTAAATGTTGCGTTTACACCTAATGGAGAGTGGGTAATTATCTATGGCGCTAGTAGTTTTTTTAAATCTGATAATTTTCCACAATCTGCTTATGATGAGCTACTGGCTATAAATAAACAATACTATTCTATTCATAATATTGCGTTTACACCCGATGGTGGGTGGGTAATTATCTATGGTTTAGGACAAATGGCTTCTTGGAATAAAATTCCCAATTTGCTTATTGATAAAATTAAGACGGCACGTAAAGCAAATTACAGATTAATTAATATTGCTTTTACCCCTAAAAATGGTTGGACTCTGCTTTATGGTTACTATGACGATGTTAGTTGGGTCACGAATGAGAGGTTAGAACGCCTATAAGTAAATTCAACTTCTCTGATACTGCTACTCTTTCAATTAGTAGAAACTATATTTTCAGAGGATCATTTGAATAGTATTAGCAAAAGTATTTCATATGATTAAGTTTCGGACAATTTGCCATCCTTGCTGTTCGCAGATTTGGGCGAGTTTGCAGTAAACAATAAACAGTTCCGAAACCGGAGTTCCACTCATACTATTGACGAAAGCTAATAAGCGATCGCTTGATTGCAAATGGGAGATTTACAAGTTCTACATCTACCCATTCTCCTTTGTCTTCATCTCACTCACGCAGTGTGCGGCTGTATGCTGCATCCTCAATAAGCGAGTGTGTCAAAATTTCGGTAATCTCGTCTACTGACTTTATAGCTGTGCGTTCTATTCCTGGCTCCCCGTGGATACCGATACCTAATTCGATTTCGCGATCGCTCAATTCAAATGTGGTCAAGGAACCGGAGTTAGATGATGTCCGTAAAATAACCCATAATAAAAAAATAACTTAGCCTCTCTCCGGTTGCGGGGAGCGGCGACAAAGAAAACCAAAAAATGGGGTGGGGTTCATGTGAATTAAGGTTAATTTACCGGACATGATATTACGAAGCTATGGAACCAAGCTTAAACGCACTACGAAATTGAGCAAACTTATACGTGGAGTTGGACTTACTCATATTTGCGGGCTATTGTCTAGATATGCATAAGTTTTTAGAAGCGGTGGTTGTTCACTTTACAGAACAATTAATAGAAGTATTCATTGAAGTGGGGTTGGAAACAGAAGAGATGAGCGTGACTTCCCCTTGATCATTTAATACCCAACCAGTCGCAGGTATGATTGCTATTGGTTGGGGTTTGGGTTTTGTAGCATGTGTTTTTTGTTGATGCTGCGATGTGGTTACTGGTAGGCGTATGTCTGACGACACTACATCACTAGTTAGAGGTTCATCGAGGCTCTTGGGTAAACCGCTGCGTCCGGTGATCACAAAGTTACTATCACTTGCTGTTTTATTAAAGGCGGCGCAACCAGAGGAAACTAGCTTTAGGGGGTTTTCGGTGACTGTGGGAAGAATGATTAAGCCACGAGCAGGGTCTATATCAGGTGTTTTGATTTGCACTGTACCACTTAAACTAGGATTAGTCAGCGAAATCGCCGTGATATTGTTCGTTGGTGTCTGCTGTAAGTATTGCTCTAATTGGTTTGGATCTTTAGTTCCTCGTAATGTCTCTAAGTCTTTTAGACTAGGCTGATTAAAATTGTAAATACCAAGAGAATTGATTTTAATTACACCACCAGAGCCATTGAATGCATTAGCTGTGATCTCATTATTTTCATCTGGTACAGCAACGATAAGCCCTGATGGAGCATTGATAGTGATGTTGCCGCCATTTTCGTTACTATTGCGGTCAATACCTGCGATAGTGGAAATTTGACTGTGGTTGCGTAACAGTAATAAGTCCTGTACTTGGAGAATGTTAATATTTCCGCCAGTACCAGAACGGCTGGTGGTGGTGATGGAGCCATTGTTTAGCTTGAGGGAGCGAGCAGTGATGTTGATGTTGCCTGCATTCCCTTCTCCTCGACTGCTTGCCGTCACTTGTGCCCCATCCAGTATTTGCAACTGCCCAGTGTTCAGATTTATATTCCCACCTTGAGAACTAGAACTGGTATCGACATGACTCCTACTGCTAATACTGATAAAATCAGAAGCATTTACGTTAATGTTACCAGCTGCTCCATATTCACCAAAGGCATTGACACTAGAACGATCGCTCAAGGAGAGTGACTTAGCTTGAATGTTAATTTCACCACCAGTCCCACCAACTCCCCCATTGACAGTGAGATCACTATCAGCAAGAAAAACGAAGTCATCAGCCTGTAAAGAAATACTTCCGCCCTTTGGATAACCACCGACAAGTAGAAACGAATTAGTTAGAGAAATCGAATTTGCTTGTATAGCAACTTTACCGTTCCCTTGAGCGATGAAGTTAGTATTCTTTAATAAAATTGCTCCTGTAGCGCTAATATTAATATTTCCTCCTTGAGTTAAAGAAGACTGAAGGATGCTATTTTCTGCAAGCAAATTTCGAGCGTTAATTTTAATAGTACCGTTGGTATTCCCGGTATTAATGTTACGAGGTTGGGTGGTCACGTAAGAATTGTTAATAAGTGATATATCTGCTCGCACTACGTTGTCAGGAAAACTTAAACCTACATTATTACTATCAACATTCAGCCCGACTGTTCCCGCTCTAGCCACTCCGCCTAACTCAACTCGACCACTTGAAGCAAAGGAATACCCACCATCAAAGATGACATCACCACCTACTAGTGATAAGGTTTTACCTGGTGGGACTTGTAAACCAGAGGCTCCATTAGTACTATCATAAACCCTAGATTGATTAAGGATGCTCCCAGCAGTTTCCCCAAATTGTAAACCAATGGGAACACTGATAGTCAGTAAGGGAGTAGTTTGTAGAGTAGTGACACTAAACTCTGTACTATCAGCAAACTTCAGACTACTTGCTGTACTTGCGACAAACGAACCACCAACATTTAAACTGGCATTCGGACCAAATACAATCCCATTGGGGTTAATTAGAAACAAGTTAGCTGCACCGTTAGCTTTAATTAATCCATCAATATTTGATACTAACCCACCCGTTACTCGTCCGAAGATATTTTGAACATCTACAGCATTGTTAAAGTGTGCTTCGTTACCAGTCGGGATAGAAAACTCTTTGAAACTATGGAACAAATTGCCACCTGCCCTGGTTCCACCTTCAATGATGTGGGTGGAACCATCTAATCTAACGGTGGAATTATTGGGTAGGGTGTTATCTGGGGTGATTTGAGCAAGGGCGCAATTTGTGAAGAGTGCGATCGCACCCCATGTCGTACCACCTATCACAATCCTTTTGAACCAGTGATAACGAGTACTCATCCTGGACGTGTACTCCCAAAACTAGCCAGCAGTTGCACAGTTTTCAGTAAAACACATTTTCTGTTAGTCAGAGTAAAACCCCCTTAAGGTAATTTCATCTTGAGTGCGGTATTTACCTATCTGTGGTAAGCGTATTCTATTTATACAGGAACTGCCTAATATTTACAAAAGTTCATCACAGAAGAAAGACAGAGGCACAAGTATGAAAGCACTACGATACGCTCGCTGTCTTAGAATGCCACTATTACTTTAGCCTTTGCTCACAATCCCTCTAAACACCTGTAATTTTAAATGCTGCCCAATAGTAAGGGTGATTGTAAGGCTTTTTATCTACTGGTAACTGACAACTACGATAAAGTTCTGTGGCTAAATGTGCTTTAACTCTTAATCTTTCTTTAGGCAAATTATTCAATAAATCTTCATACCAGGTTCTTAATTCACCAGCCGTCAGGTTTTTCAGCCATTCTGTGACTTTTGATAAAGCGGTGACAGGTGATTCATTTCGCTGGATGTGCCGATAAAATTCGATCGCCACCAAAGTACTGGCTGCTGATTCTATACTCCACAAGGTACTCACAACATGGGGAACCCCCTGAAAGAGAAAACCAGTAGCTAAACCGACATACTCGGTGGTAATAGTTTGATTGCTGATGATGCGATCGCAAGTTGAGAGCGTCACAAGATTGTAACTGGAGATTGAAGGAGTGAAAATCTCTTCTAGAGTCAGTTCATCATCATTTGCTAATAGCAACGCCGATTTTAGAGGAGAGTTCAAGTTATCGCTTTCATAACCATAAAAATGAAACATATTGTAATCATCCGCTAAAGCACTTTCTACCATATCTTTAGTAGCTTGTGCGCCTAAAATGCGTTTAGCATTGTCGAACACTAAGCTCATAGCTTCAGATTCAAGTTTGGCGAACTTCCGTGCGGGGTAACCATTGCTGTTAGGATGTTCCACACTCAGTAATTTAAAGTCTGTGGGTTTCACTGACGGAAATCTTAAATTCAGTCCTGTTTGAATGCTGGGCAAATAAGTAATTGTGAAATCATCAACTCTTTCCTTCTCCCACACTTCATTTACATTAGAATCTGTACTATAACTTTTCTGTTTGTGAAAGTGGGGAGAGAAAAGTGCATGGAGAGGTAATTTGTGCAAGCTAAGGTGGGGAATTAAAATCAGTTGAGTAATATCTTCGAGTTCCTGCTCAATTGCCGGAATATTTAAGATACTTTTTAGCTTTAACAACCTATTTTCCATATGAACTTCCCAGGAATGGTTACCTTTGTTCTGCTGATTGTTAGCTTGGCTGCAATATTGCTGATATTGTTGATTCCAATCCTCTAGCCAATCTTCAAATTCCACTAACTTGGCTACTGCTTCAGGTACAGGTAATTCCTCTGTTTCGGCAACATTTAAGACAGGTGTAAAGACTGGGATCGGTTCTGGGGAATTATGTTTGAGGATGAAGGTGCGTAAAGTGCAAGGGCTGATATGCCAATAAATAATCGCAGTAGTGGGATTGAGCAGTTGTTTCATCGAGTTATAATTCGGTGAAGCAATTTCTTCTTGCCACCCAGCAAGAAGCCAAGCAAAACAAGCATTTTTACTGTGTTCAGCAATTTCTAAAGCTTCTACTATCTCCCCATTCTGCACACATATATCAACAGTTAACCGATCAAAACAGGCGTTATTCAAAGCTAACTGTTTTTTGCTTTCATCAGAACGAGTTGGTTCATTGAGAAAATTGAATAATAAATCTGTGGCGTATTGTTGTAATTCTTGTGCTTGAGAAGTTTCACCCAAACTGACACAGGTTTTGATCAGGTTTTGCAGAACTTCTAGATGCAATGATGGCATTTCAACTGTAAGGGTAGCACTCGCTGTCTGGTACTCAAATAAAGCTTGATACCAATAATTGCGAGGGGTAGAATGTCTTTTGCCTATCTCGTAATAAGTATTGGCGATCGCCACATGCAATCTTCCCCAACCTTCAGGATCGGTGTCTTGAAGAACGTATTTCAACCCTTCGGAGTAGCTTGTCAGTCTCCCATCATAACCACGTTCGTTCAAGCCTGAATTTGTCGCACCCAGGGGACTGTAAAAACTGATGAAATTATCTGTTGACTTTCCGGCAGCAGTGCCTCGAGCAATCCAAGCTTCCCAGTAATCTGGTTTGATTTGTAAAGCACTGTCATAAGAGGCGATCGCTTCTTCAAATCTTTCTGAATAAAACAGTGCAACACCCTTATTATACAATGCCAAGTAGAAATCGGGGTTGATTTCCAAAGCTTTATCATAGTTCGCGATAGCATCTTCACGACGCTCCAAATTTTCTAAAGCAACGGCACTGTTAAACCAAGCAAGATAAAGATCGGGTTTTAACGAGAGTGCTTTTTCCCAAGACGAGATGGCTTCCAACCAACGTTTCAAACTAGCAAGCGCAACACCTTGATCAATCCAAACCTCGGCTATATTGGGGTTGATTTGTATTGCTCGTTCGTAGTTTGTCAGTGCAACGGAAGTCCGTCCCAATCTATCCAGCATACTGCCGAAAGCATACCAAACTTCAAAAAAGTCGGGGTTAACTTGTATTGCCTGCTGGTAGCTTGCGATCGCTTCTTCATATTCTCCTAATCGAGAAAATTCTATAGCCCTGTTGTACCAAGCTAAATAAGAATCTGGTTGAATTTCCAGCGCTGTCTCAAACGAGGCAATTGCATCATTTGTTTGCCCAATTTGAGAGAGTGCTATCCCTCGGTGATACCAGTTTTCCACATCTTGTGGTTGTAAAAGCAGTGCTTGATCGAAACTGGCAATTGCCAATACAGCTGAGCCTAATTTTAGGAGTGCTAAACCCCTGCTAAACCAAGCTTCGTGGTAATCTTGCTTGATTTCGATCGCTCGCTCGAAGCAGGCGATCGCATCTTCAAAGCTTCCTAACGCCGCAACGGCTCCACCTCGGTTATACCAAGCTTTATAAAAGTCTGGTTTAATCTCGATAGCTCGGTCGTAAGATGCGATCGCACTAGGAAACTTTTCTAAGTAAAATAGTATCAAGCCCCGGTTGAACCAATATTCACAAGCGTCGGGGTTGATTTCTATCGCTTTGTCATAAGAGGCGATCGCCTCCGATAAATCACCATTCCTCGCTTGCTGAAGCCCTTGATAAAATAATGCTTGTGCGTCTTCTAAAGGTGCAGGGGCTCGCTCTTCATGGGTTAGGACGATAGTAGCACTTTGAAAATCCAGATTTATTGAATTTGTGGGTGTAGTAACTTTGTCCGAGGCTTGCCCGTTTTTGACACTCAGCCCACCCTCTTCATAGACAGATACTCGCTGGATGACAGATGTTGTTGTGTCACTATCTTGTTCATAAAAATCCCAGAGCCATTCGTCATCGGCATAACTTATCTGCTCTAAATTCTCTACATGGGTTATCTTCTCAACATATTGCTCATTCTCCTTCTGATTGGATTCGCCTAAGTTTCTCGTCAATACGGCTGTGCCAATTTCATAGGCGAGTTCTCCCATCGAACCAATGTTCAGTTCTCCAAGCTGCACCATCCGCGTTGCTAATTGATTGTTTGGCGCGGGCGACATCAGCAATCTTTCTCCAAAGTCGAGCAACCAATCAATCCAGCGCTGATTGGTAATACGATTTTGCATGCGTTCTAGAAACCTAACCGCCCACTGTTGTCCTCGCGCTTGATGCACGCCTTCCAACAGTTCGATAAATAAAAATTCCAGATCTGCATTTGTCAGTTCGGGTGGTGATACGAACTTCTGTTTGTCAGCAAGGTTTGGAGATCGAATTGGCTTTTGATCAAATAGATACCTCAAAAATTTGATAAGCCACGGCACAAATCGCTTGAGCATCTCTGGAAGTCTGGGATGTTGTTCGTATAGCTTTTAGGATTTTAGCGATCAATGTGTTAATTCAGATAGTGTCTGGCAAAAAATCAATAGATTTACAGAGAATAAATAAGTCACTTGAACAAAAAGGAGCTTCACCGATGGGCAGGCGTTTTTTACAGAGACGTAGATTTTTCTACTGATCTATAAATACTAAAAAGCTCCCACAATATAACATTCATGGGAAATTTCTACCATTCCCCCAAATTTCCCATCCTAATTCTGGCTCAAATCGAAGAAAAAACCAGGGATATCCATGCGCCTGACGATTGTTTCAGTGGGGATGTATTCAGCCATAAAAAACATTTGTAACGAGTGAGAAATTGTTGCTAACAGTCTTACAACACTCATGTATATACACTATATAAGAGTGATACTGTATGAACAAAACCCTTATTAGCAGGCTAATAACTTTACTTTAAGTTTTATTGATAAAAATGTATGTTTATTAAAAACGTGCAATTACAGTATTAACACGCTGCTGAAATAACCGTCAGATTAGATTTATGATCTGACTTGTTTCGGCAGACAAACGTGCAAAAAGCTACAGGTAACAGTGTTCTATTCGATGAGTAGGTACAATTTTTTTCAAAAATAAAATCCAACCTACTGTAAATTACGCACGCACGCAAAATTTTCCGGACACTTGCTGACATCCGGAGAGCTTTGTGCGATCGCCCGCCTGTTCATTGTTTTTAATGAGAATTTTGTCTAAATATCTGCCAATCTAGGCAAACTCAACAAGATTAGCCTCACGTACAAAGTAGCGAAGACGAGGCAGCGTGCATGAAGCGAGACGACTGTCGCCCTTAAGAAATTTTGGTTTACTCATCTAGCAAAATGTCAAGCCATATCTCCTGCCCAGAACCCCCTTTACTGACACTGCTTCTCCACAATCAAACCTCTCATACCATTTCACGAAAATCTTGATACAATTTACTCCCCCTGCCTCCCCTGCTCCCCC